>CAZENC010000575.1:0-2029 GCA_964513115.1 uncultured Desulfobacteraceae bacterium
GACCTGCCAGGCGCATGGAAAGGGGTAATAGGTTTAGGATAAAGGAGTCCGGCGGATAATGAGGGGTAACCGCGCGATAGCATCTGACGCGGATATAATGGTCGAAGTCCTTAGGTTTTGCCATACCGGCAATGGGAAGAAGGAGCAAATTGGCCTTCGCTTCTCGCATGGCCCTCAAGGTCATTTCAAACTGAGGTCGATGGATCGGATTTCTGGTCTGGAATCCTACCACACTCTGCCATCCAAGCTTTCGGTAAATGGCCTGGATTTCTGCGGGTGTCATGCGAAGCTGTTTTAAGTCAAAATGGTGGGGTAGGTTCAGGACCTCCAGCCTGCCGCCCACATAATAGTCGTTCGAAGTATTTAAAAGATAATTGACTCCGAGATGGGACTGGTCCAGGGTACCATAAATCTGAGATGCTTCCTTATCTTTTTCGACCGGCCAGATATCTTCAATATGCATGACTGCAAGGAGAAAACCTTCCGGATCTCTAATTGCTATGGACTGACCTGCTTCAAGGTTTCTGGCCAGAGTTTCAGGAATGTCAAGGCATATGGGGATAGGCCAAAGCACATCATTCTGCAAGCGCATACGGTCGAGGACAGATTCATAGTCTGAACGGGTCATAAAGCCTTGAAGCGGTGAAAAAACGCCTGTGGCGAGAAGTTCAAAATCGAAAAGCTGCCGGTCATTCAGAATAATATCTGGTAGATTAAGGGCGAACTCTTTGAGTAGGGCACCCCGTTCTTCATCTACAAGAAGATTTATGAGAGTACCTCCGTGAGGTTCAACCCCTGTTGCACTTTTCATGGTACCAGCTCCCTCTGCTCAATGTGCTTGTTCGAGTCGAGACGCGTAGGTTGCAGAGACATTCATTTGATACCCGTTGCTTATTGCTTTGTCAATCCGTTTTGAGCAGTCCTCAGGGAAACGTCAAAATAGACTCTAACTTGGGCAAACCTGGAGGATTTGCCCTACCAATAACGGGACACAAATCCGAAATCCGAATATCAAATATTTCAATGAGAAAAACAAGGCAAATGGAGGCACAAGGGACAAGGCATCTTGTTTAGGACATTTGAATTTTCGTCATTAGATATTGTTTCTGATTTCGTGCTTCGAAAATGCATAGCGAGCGCATTCCCCGTAGCTTGTCGGAGCGCAGCGGAGATCCCGCCCTGCGGGGCTGCGGGGTTAGCGAGCGAATATAAAATTAACAGTATTCCTCACATTTGGAGATTCCCTGCCTGCTGCAGGGAGCTTTAATTTCGAATTTAATTGAAAACAAATTCAAGCAAAAAACTTTCGTCAGGTTGTCTAAATGATGTATATAGAACATTAGAGAAGCTTTTATAGGCCGAGAAAATAAGCGAAGAAGGGGATGGCCAAAACTGGAGGTTATAATTCCGATTCTATTCTGGATTCTGGCTCCCCGTATGCCGTGGCGGCCCAGGCAGGCTTACTTCTCAATAGTTATAACAAATTTCACTTTTACTTCTTTTTAACCTTCCTCATGACCGCAGCAAGACCGATCAGACCGGAACCCAAAAGGACCAATGTGGCAGGTTCAGGGACTGGTTGAGTAGGTCTAGGTTCGCAACGTCTCCAATACCGCCAACGCCAAGAATGCCACCAAAACCAATTACAGCCTGGGTGCCAATTCCAGCATGTGTCGCCATTTCCATACAAACTTTGCTCTTGTTCTTGTTGGCTCGAACTTGCCGGGGATTTTTCCGCGCTTGCAGTGAATGCAAAGCCAAAAACCAATGTCAACATGCACACAATCACCAATAATTTTTTCATTTCCTCAATCCTTCCTTAAAATTCCTTAATAATTACTTGCCTTGGTCACTTAAATGAAGAATTTGACATGGCCATTATTGCTATATTTCTCCAGGAAATCCCACGATGAAAGATGCTTTAATTGTATGCAAGAATCATGCAAATTATTTTGGTTATGAATAATTTTAATGTTAAATAATATTTTCAAATACTTAGCCCAAAACTAAAAAACAAAGCCAGTGTGTA
>CAZENC010000576.1:0-2028 GCA_964513115.1 uncultured Desulfobacteraceae bacterium
AATCTTATCCCCTTTATGGCCATTATCAGCGTCAATTTGGCTATATTGAATCTCTTTCCCATCCCAATCCTTGACGGTGGGCTGATAATATTCCTCCTGTTCGAACTCTTGCTAGGGAAACCCCTTAGGCCCAAGATGCGTGAACTGGCTATGAAAGCCGGCCTTTTCCTGCTTGTATTTTTCATGCTGATTATCACATTTAATGATCTTAGCAGATTCAAAATTTTCAAGGATCTCTTTCAATCTTTGGGAAAATTTTTTGGATAAGTCCATATCATGATACTTGCAATTAACACATCGACCCTCCAGTTCGCTTTAGCTCTTATGGAAACTGACGGCTCCATCCTGGCCGAATATCTTTCCGCAAACGGGAAAGGGCACTTCGGAGCCCTTATGCCGGCCCTGGATTTCCTTCTTAAGACATCCGAATTAGACCTGATTGAGCTGAAGGCCCTTATTGTTGCAGTAGGACCGGGCAGCTTTACCGGACTTAGAGTGGGGCTTTCCGCCGCGAAAGGTATATGCCACGGGCTTGATATTCCCATTATAGGTATCTCCAGCCTTGAAGCCCTGGCGAGTCAGGTGCTATTCCCGGATCTTTCCATCAACCCCATCCTTGACTCTAGAAAAGGCGAGTTTTTTGCGGCTCAGTTTATATATAGAGGGGAACGAAAACTCACCAGAAAAATGGAAGATATCTGTCTTAAGGCTGATGAGCTCTCTTTATTGTCCAGCGAACACAGCGTATTTATCGGAAACAGTTATGCCAGCCAGGCAGAACTTTTAAAAAAAATAATCGGCCCACAAGTCCTGTTGGCCCCTCCGCATTTTTGGAATCTCAGTGCCTCCGCTGTTGGATTCCTGGGTCTTAAGCGATTCCTTGCCCGTGATTTCGACAATCCGGAAACCCTCAATCCTCTATATCTGCGACCGCCTGACATTAGACCGAATCCTATTCCACCTATAAGTGGAACTTTTGCACCTGAAGGCCAAAAGCACTGAGCCTTTAAACGGACAATAACATTGACAAAAAAAAAGCCCAAAATATATAATGAAATTTTATTGATGGATCTAACGGCGGGCAGGGTTCAAGGTACGGACACCTCAAATTGGGCCCAAGAATAATCTACAAGAGTATTTATTGTTCATTCTGAATTGGACAAAGCACATATCAATAACAAATGGCCACTGGCGAGGGAAGGCGTGCCTTTCACATTAGTTGGCTGCATTCTAACCTTCCTTCTTATATATATGGGGTTTTTCTTTGCTTCTATTGTGACAGGAATTGTAACCCTCTTCATCATATTTTTTTTTAGAGACCCGGACCGCAGAAAAGACACTGCCCCAGGCTCAATATTGACGCCGGCAGATGGTACCATATTGGAAATCAAACACCTTGATGATCTTAATAACCCATTAGGTAAACCAACTCTTAGAATCAGTATCTTCATGTCAATCTTCAATGTCCACGTAAACAGGTTCCCGGTTGCAGGCACTGTAAAAAAAATCACTTACCGGCCTGGTAGATTCTTCCGGGCCAACTTGGATAAGGCATCAGAGTTTAATGAAAACAACAGAATTATGTTGAAGACCTCTGATTCACGAACAATAATGGTCATACAAATTGCAGGCATTATTGCCAGGCGCATTGCCTGTTGGATCAAAGAGGGTGACCGCTTGGAGGCAGGAGAGCGATTCGGGCTAATCCGGTTTGGCTCAAGGCTGGAAGTATATCTGCCCGAGGAGAGCCGAATAACCGCACAACCCGGCCAAAAAGTAAAGGCGGGTGAAACCGTTATAGGGTATCTACCATGAAAACAAGACGAAAAATAAGAAACAATAAAGGCAGAAAAAGAGGAATTTATGTGCTTCCCAACCTGTTCACTTCGGCCAGCCTGTTTTGTGGTTTTTACGCCATAATTGCCGCTATTCAAGGTAGATACGAAACTGCTGCCGTAGCCATTCTCATCTCGTTTCTTCTTGACGGTCTTGATGGTAGGATCGCGCGTTTTACAAATACGACGAGTA
>CAZENC010000577.1:0-2019 GCA_964513115.1 uncultured Desulfobacteraceae bacterium
AATTACTAATTTTACCGGAACACTGGAATTTTAAATGGATTATTTTAAAGAAATAGTTGTTGAACAGGATCTGCTTACCAAGATCAGCGAGCAGAAAGATGAAATTGAAAGGCAGCAGAAAGAGCTGGAAGAAAGCCTTCGTTATGCCGGTTCCATTCAATCTGCATTACTTACGGAGGAAAGATCCCTGAGGAAAATTTTTTCTGAAAGCTTTATTTTATTCATGCCCAGAGATATTGTAAGTGGTGATTTCTATTGGATATACCGGAAAAAACATACCATCGTAATTGTTGCTGCTGACTGCACGGGCCATGGTGTACCTGGTGCATTCATGAGCATTCTCGGTATTTCCTTCCTGAATGAAATTGTCAGTAAAGACATCCCCAGGGCAAATATGATACTTAACCGGCTCCGGGAAAATATCATGAAAGCGCTACATCAGACAGGTGAAATGAGTGAGCACAAAGACGGAATGGATATTGCCCTTTGTATATGCGATCTTGAGAAAAAGGAACTGCAGTTTTCAGGAGCATTTAATCCGATGTATCTCATCAGAGAGGGTGAACTTATTGAGATACGTGGGGATAAGATGCCAATTGGAATAGCTCCCACAGAGGAAAAATCATTTTCAAACAATATCCTTGACCTGCGGAAGAATGATATGATATATATCTTTTCAGATGGTTTTGCAGATCAGTTTGGCGGCCCTGAAGAGCGAAAATTCAGGTACAAACCTTTTAAGGAACTGTTAGTCAATATCCATAAACAGGATATGGTAAAACAAAAGAAGCTGCTGGAAAAGAAATTTCATCACTGGAAAGGAGACCTTGAACAGATTGATGATATCCTGATAATAGGTTTTAAAGTTTAGATCTGAGGAAAAAAAATACAATCTGACTGAGGAAATTGACAACAGGAATTTTTTGCCTGTTCTGCTTCCTCAGAAACGTGATGAGAAAAATCTCATATTTACATCGATAAAGTAAGCTACTCATCATGATAATACCAGTAAAATGCGTTTCAGGCGTTTCAGGATAAAAAATTACAGATCAATTGTTGATACCGGCTGGAATAATCTCGCATCCGATAATATTACCGGTATTATCGGACAGAATGAATCCGGAAAAACATCTATCCTGGAAGGTTTATATAGTTTTTATACCGGAATTATCTCCGACGATATTTTGCGGAGTGATCTGAGTCTCCCGGCGGTCTCCTGCTCATTTGAAACAAGTGTTAAATCATTCACACAATACTTTAAAGAAAAAAAGGTACCTGAAAAAGTTATCGAATGTATTGCTGATAGTGGTCTGGTTACAGTTGGAAGGGCCTGGACAAATGAAAAGGCAAGCTATCTTACTTTTGGTGATGATATGGTTGCAGCATTCTTTGAAAAACAGTTAAAGGAAAAAAATGAATTTGAGAAAAAAACCGAAGAAGAGGCTGTAAAAGTCATTGAAGAATCCCGAAAGGCTTCAGAAGAGTTCAGCCAGGCGATGCAGGAAAAAAATGACGAACAGAAAATCCTGTCAAAGCTTGAATCGCAATTCCCGAAAATACAAAAGGCTTTTAACAAATCGCCTGGTAAGGAAAACAGCAACAGGCTGGAAAAGATCACCCTGGAACTCGAACGGTCAAAAAAACGTTTTGATAAAAAATTAAAGGTATTTGAAGTAAAGTCGGCCAGGGCAACTGAACTGGCTGAGAAAGCAAGGTGGGCAGAGTGGTGCCTCGAAACCGTTGACGAGTTTAATAAGGCCGGGAAGGAGTGGGAATCATCATACAGGGAGATAACCAGCCTGCAAAAATATTACGATAGCCTCCATGCTTCCAGGGAAAGAAAACGGATCCAAAATAAACTTGATACAGCTTCCGGCCGGCACCGGGAAAATCAAGCGCTGCTTGACAAAAACAGGAAACTCGTATCAAAAAGAAAAGCTGTCACAGCAAAGATTTTCAGGGGCATGGATCCGGATGAAGCAGAGGATACTGTTGATAAGGAATTAGAGAAGATAGCTG
>CAZENC010000578.1:0-2007 GCA_964513115.1 uncultured Desulfobacteraceae bacterium
AAACTCCGTCTCTACTTCTTACACAATGACACCCCGGCATTTGCCGGATGAACCTATTAAATTTACTTGCAATTAGTTTGGGTTTATTCTATTTATCATTATTAAGATGATAATCCAGATATATGAGATTCAGACACCACAGGAAGCGGAAAAGTGCATTGAATTGGGCGTGGACCACTTAGGAAGCGTCATCCTATCTCGGGGCAAGTGGCGCGTTCCGGAATTGAAGGAAGTCGTTCGCCTATCCGACGGCACGGATGTAAAGAACAGTGTAATACCTCTTTTTTGGGACAGGGACACACTTTTCAGGTCCCTGGATTATTACAGGCCCCACTATGTCCATTTCTGCCATAGTCTCACAGACGATGAAGGCAGGGAAAAAGACCTGAAAGAATTTATTAACTTCCAGGAAAACCTGAAAGAGAAATTCCCCGAGATAAGCATTATCCGCTCTATTCCTTTACCTCAAAAAGGCGCAGCACCCGGATTTCCGTCACTCAAAATAGCCCGCAAGCTTGAGCACGCAACTGATATCTTACTAACCGATACCTGGCTTGAAAAAGAACCGGTGGAGGGATTCATCGGAATTACTGGCATGACTGCGGATTGGGGAATAGCAAAAGATTTGGTCCAGCAAAGTAACATACCGGTCATCCTGGCAGGAGGGCTTTCTCCTGAAAATGTCTATGAAGCAATAAATGGGGTTTTTCCTGCCGGAGCCGATAGTTGCACAGGGACCAACAAAACTGATCAGGAGGGAAACCCCGTAAGATTCAAGAAGGATTTTCAAAAAGTGAAGAAGTTCGTAGAAGAGGTGAGAAGGTTTGAGAAAGATATGGACCTCAAGAAAGAAGATCTGGTGTTTAAGCTTGATCAAATGAAGATAGAACTCCGGGAACGAGAGGCTGCCCTTCCTGCCCATTCGGTCAGGCCCAATCAACTAATAGCCATAGAGGAGCTTGAAGAAGCTATTGAAAGCAAAGAAAGGGAGATTAACAGAATAAATAAATGAATTATCAATTAAAGCAGATCAGGGCATATTGGACCAAGAAATCTCAAAACTCGACTACTTCCAATTTCGCGATCTTCATCCAAACGTCTTCATGGGAACCGCAAGCGACAGGTATAAAGGCTGGATCGGGCAGATCTATTCAGCCCGGCTCTATGCCGAGCATATAAACCGTCGCTCCAAGAAGATTGGGGCCAAGACTTTTGTGGAGGAAGTGCTTCCCGTGGAGAGCGTACAAGAATATTTCCTCCATTTCCGCATTCTCGAACTGGACTTCACATTTTACAGGCCCCTTCTGGACAAGTATGGAAAGGCCACTCAGAATCTCCATGTGCTTAGGGCCTACACCCAATATCTCAATAAAAATGATCGCCTGATCCTAAAAGTACCGCAGGCTGTCTTTGCAAAAAAAATATGGCAAAAGGGCTCGTACATTGAGAACGAAAACTACCTGAACCCGGAGGTCTTTACCCGCCAATTCTACGAACCCGCCTTAGGAGTTTCAGCTGCCTGGCTTGACGGCCTTATTTTCGAGCAGGAATACCAGCGAAAGCAGGACCGCTCTTCACCGAAGGCACTAGCAAACGAACTTGACAACTTCTTTTCTTCCGTCCCAAAGGATACACGCTACCACGTTGAGATCAGGACAGATGCACTTCTTGCGGAACCGGTCTTTAATGTACTTGAAAAGCACGGGGTCGGTCAGATACTTTCCCACTGGACCTGGCTCCCTCAGCTTTCACGTCAGTTCGCAATGTCCGGACGAAAATTCATGAACCAGGGCAAAAAATGCATCATGCGTTTGCTGACCCCTCGGGGAATGCGTTACGAGGATGCTTACGCTAAGGCGCACCCTTTCAGTACCCTGGTAGACGGCATGATGGATTCGCAAATGGTGGACGAAACAGTCGATATCATGAAGTCGGCAATCGAGGATGACGCTCAAATCAACGTGATCATCAACAACCGTGCAGGCGGTAACGCCCCGATCATTGCAC
>CAZENC010000579.1:0-2005 GCA_964513115.1 uncultured Desulfobacteraceae bacterium
GATACGGTTGCTCCGATAAGAATCGGATTTATTTCTGCACTATGAGCAAAAAAAGGTGATCCTAAACCAAAGAATAAAACTAATATAAATATTTTCTTAAACAACTTTAGAAACATGTGTCCCCCTGAGTGATAGTGGCTGTGTAAGCAACTGTATTATAACCTAAATTCTCCGGTCACCTGTTTTTGTTTCTTTCGCTATTGTAATTTTAATTGGGTAAGCTTTCCCTCAAGGGGCTAAAATCAAACAATTCATCCTCATATCCCGATGGTTCAAGCATTGCCCGAAAATGAGAGCCCTATATTATTACTCTATTTCCTTATCCAGCACCTTGCGGATAATGCTTGCAATTTCACTCAATACAACAGGCTTCATTACAAACGCACGAATTCCATTTCCTTTGGCCTTATCCTCGTTTATTTGATCACTGTACCCGGTACAAAGAATTATAGGTACATCAGAGCGCAATTTTAAGAGTTTTTTAGCCAGCTCCATACCTGTCATATTGGGCATGGTAAAATCGGTAATGACCAGATCGAATCTATCTGGATTTGCACGAAAGGCCTCCAGGGCTTCAATGCTGCTCGTTCTTGCAGTCACTTCATAACCCAGGCGTTTGATCATCGATTGAATTGCGTCAACCATAGCTTTCTCATCGTCAACAAAAAGTATTCTCTCAAGGCCTCTTGGAATCTCAACCGGGAGTTCAATTTTAGTTTGGGGCTCACTTTCAGTGTAGGGAAAAAATACTTGTACGGTTGTTCCAACCCCTAATTTACTATCTACTAAGATGTCACCTCCGTGGGTTTTTACTATACCGTGAACCACAGAAAGCCCCATCCCTGAACCCTCGCCTACTTTTTTTGTGGTAAAATAGGGGTCAAAGATTCGCTTCAGAACTTTTGGTTCCATGCCGTGTCCTGTGTCACTTACGGTCAATTTTACATATTCTCCTGGGAGAAGGTCATGAAAATGGCTTGCTGTATCTTCATCGAGTTTTACATTTTCCATGCCCACCTCCAACACGCCTCCTTTATCCCTCATGGCATGGGCTGCATTGGCACAAAGATTTATAAGGATTTGGTTGAGTTGTGTCGGATCTGCACGGACGGTATCCGAATTGCTTGAAATCTCCTGATGAATCTCGATGGTCTTTGGAATTGAGGATCGCAATAACTTGAGAGATTCTTTGATAATCGGGCTAATCCTAACGGGTTTCATTTCCTGTGGGCTTCGGCGGCTGAAGGCGAGGATTTGCTTCACCACATCCCGGGCTCGCAAGCTGGCAGTGCGAATCTCTTCCAAATTATTTCTTGCTGGATTCCACTCGGGAACATCATCCATTGCCAGCTCGGTATTACCGACGATTATCCCAAGTATATTATTAAAATCATGGGCAATGCCGCCTGCGAGTGTGCCGATAGATTCCATTTTTTGGACTTGTTGGAGCTGAATCTCAAGTTTCCTCCTTTCTTCTTCAGCCTGTTTGTGTTCGGTTTCGTCTGTATAAACTGTAACGATTTCACCGGTAGGAAGCTTATAAACAAAATTTTCTCTCCAACCGGTAATGCTGCCGTCTTGATATAAGCTGACAGGATAATGTTCTGGCCGACCTGATTTCCAGACCTTCTGAAACACATCAAAAAGACCGAGATCTCTAACTTCTGGAAAAACTTTCAGCACGCTTTTTCCGATAAGTTCTTCCTTTGTGATGCCTTCGATCTTTTCCGCAGTCCGGTTGAAATCTTTAAATACAAAATCTGCGCCGTTTTCAGCCGCTTCATATACGGCAACTCCGCTGTGAATGTTTTTAAACAGCTCTTTGAACCTTGTCTCGCTCTCTTGTAAGGCCTTCTCAGCTCGCCTGCGCTCATCAATTTCTTTCTTAAGTTGTTCATTTTTTCCTTCAAGTTCCTGGGTCCGTTCTCTCACCTGCATATCCAGGGAAGAATAAAATTTTCTGAGCTTATTCGTCAGGGTGTTAAAACTGGAAGCCAGAGTTTTG
>CAZENC010000580.1:0-2000 GCA_964513115.1 uncultured Desulfobacteraceae bacterium
ATCTGGCCATTGTGGTGTTGCCCGCAGGACTCGTACCGGGTGTTTTCAGGGAATGTGCGGATAAGGGTGTCAAAGGCATTGTGCTGATTACAGCGGGTTTCAAAGAGATCGATGATACGGCCGGAGCGGATCTTCATGAGGAAATCGCCGGCATTGCCAACGAGGCCGGCATGCCGGTCATAGGCCCCAACACATTTGGCATGGTAAACCTGCACGCCGATCTCAATGCCTCGTTTACCCCGGAGTTTTCCCGGGTAAAAAAAGGTGGAATCTGTCTTGTCAGCCAGAGCGGAGGTATATCCCACCTGCTTGCTTTTATGGCCATGAGAATGGAGGTAGGTTTCAGTAAAATCGTAGGACTGGGCAACCGTTTGAATGTGGATTTTGCACAGATACTGGAATATCTGGCTGATGATCACGATACAAAGGTGATTGTCCTTTATGTTGAAGGCATTGACGATCCTGGTGAGTTGATTGAGACTGCCGCGAAATTGCGCGGTCAAAAACCGATCATTGCATACAAAACCGGTAAAGGCAGGGTGGGGGACCAGGCATCTTTGTCCCATACCGGGTCCATGGCAGGGCGGCATGAAGTATATACAGGCGCATTCAGGCAGGCAGGAATTTTATATGCTAATAGTACTGAGGACCTTCTTGACGCGGCAAAGGCCATGGCCTCCTGCACTCTTCCTGACGGACCCGGCATGGCTGTTCTATCCGGGCAGGCAGGGCCGGGTATGGCGGCCTGTGACTTGTGTGAAGATCAAGGATTGAAGGTTGTCGGATTTATCGAAAAGACGCAGCAAAGGATCAACGAATTGCTTCCGCCGCTGGCCTTGAGAACAAACCCTGTGGACATGGGACCGGCCTGGTATGATTCTTCAGCCATAGAGGGGATCGTACGGGCGGTTATGGACGATGACAATGTAAATGGAATTCTCATTCTCATGATGTTTGCATCGGCGAATGTGGATGCGGTAAAAGGGATAAGCAATCTTTTGATGAAATGGGCCCAGGAAAAGCCCGTCATCAGTTGTATAGAGTCACCACCGGGAATCTGGGACAAACAGATACGGGCATTGGAAGAATCAGGGGCATTAGCGAATTTTCCCACGCCGGAAAGGGCTGCGAGGGCTATGGCGGCACTTTGGGAGTACCGTAAGATAAAGAGCAGGACAGGAAAGTATTGAGAAGACTAAGGAGGATTGAATGGAAATCATAGAACAGGCAATAAAGGAAGGAAGGACCACGCTTTCTGAGTATGAATCCAAAAAGGTTTTGGCCGCTTACCAGATACCGATCACCAGGGAGATACTCGTTGATGATGTCAAAGATCTCTTAAACGCCGCTCAAGAGATTGGTTATCCCCTTGTTCTGAAGGGTTGCTCGGCCGAGATTTCCCACAAGACGGAAAAGGGATTGATCAAAGTGGACATCAGAAATGAACATGAAGCGACAGCGGCCTTTAAAGAAATCATGGCAAATATGGGCGGGAATGAGAATTCCGTTCTGGTCCAGGAGATGGTTAAAGGACAGAGGGAGTTGGTAATAGGGCTTACCCGTGATGCCCAGTTCGGTCCCTGCGTAATGTTCGGGCTCGGGGGAATATTTACCGAGATATTAAAGGATATTTCGTTTCGGGTAGCCCCTTTGGAAAAACGCGATGCATTGGAGATGATGGGTGATATCAAAGGGCACAAAATCCTGGAGGCCGTGCGCGGTATGGAGGCGGCGGATTTGGATGCGCTTGCTGGTATACTGATTAAGGTGGGTCAAATTGGCCTGGAAAATGAGAAGGTCAAGGAGATCGATATCAATCCGGTGATCATTTCCGGCAGCAAACCAGTGGCAGTGGATGCCCTGGTGGTTATTGATTTATAGTCTGTATAGGTCTCAAAGCCACCTTTAACCCAAATAATTGTACAGGGCGTGAGCCCGTGGGGGTCTAATTAAGATGCCAGAAGAGGAAAAAAGAGTCTTTATTCAATCCGAAGGGTTGA
>CAZENC010000581.1:0-1991 GCA_964513115.1 uncultured Desulfobacteraceae bacterium
CTAACATTTTTTGAAACTATTTACCATGTTCTTTTACCCACACCCCAAACGATCCAAACTATTTTAACGATCTTAACGATCCCAACGATCTCAACGATCCCAACGATTCCAACCATCTCAACGCTATTAACGATCTAAACGCTACTAACATTCCAAATTTATTAACCCTCTCAACCCTATTAACGTTCAAAACGCTATTAACGCTATTAACGATCCAAACCTAACTACATGCTTTTATTCTCCACCCTCCTTCTCTCTCTCTTCATAACCATCACCCTGATGCCGGTTACGCGGAAGCTGGCGATCAGGCTGCATGGTATGGATATCCCGAACGAGCGCAAGGTCCACCCGTATCCCATGCCTAAGAACGGTGGTATTGCCATGGCAGTGGGGATATGTGTATCCGTGTTTTTGTGGGCAAATGGTGATCAGCTGGTGCGGGCGGTGCTAATGGGCACAGGGATTGTGGTTGTGTTTGGACTTATCGATGACTTTAGGGATATTGGGTATAAAGGAAAGTTTGTCGGGCAGATCGCAGCAGCTCTGGTTGTGATTTTTTATGGCGGGATAACAATACGATCTTTGGGCATGCTCCTTCCTGATGATGTGCTGCTCCCGGGGTGGGTGGCAATTCCATTGACCTTGGTTGTGATTGTGGGGGTGACCAATGCCATTAACCTCTCTGATGGCCTGGATGGCCTGGCTGGTGGGATATCGCTTTTGAGTTTCATCTGTATTGGGTATCTGGCCTATCGAGCGGGAAATATAGGTATTGCCCTGTTTTCTGTTGCAGTGGTAGGGGCAATCTTTGGTTTTTTACGGTTTAATACATATCCTGCAACACTTTTTATGGGCGATGCAGGCAGCCAGTGCCTTGGGTTTACAGGGATTACCTTATCGTTAGGGCTCACGCAAGGTAATACTCCACTGAGCCCGTTACTTCCGTTATTACTTTTAGGTTTTCCAGTGCTTGATACCGTCACCGTGATGCTTGATAGGGTATATCATGGAAGATCACCGTTTAAGGCTGATACAAATCATTTTCACCACAAGCTGATAGGCCTGGGATTTTACCATACAGAGGCGGTGTTTATTATCTATGTGATTCAGGCCTTTTTAGTGACTGCTGCCTTTGTGCTCAGGTTTTACTCCGATTGGCTCCTTTTGAATTGCTATATAGGATTATCCGGCCTTATTCTTCTGGGATTTTTAGTCGCTAATAAAACGAAATGGAAGGTAACACGCTATGATTTTGTGGATACAGTGATCAAAGGAAGATTGAAGGTATTAAGGGAGAAAAATATCTTTATTTTGGTTGTTTTCAGGATCCTTGAGATAGGCACCTATGTGGTGCTGCTTTTTACCTGTTTTGTTCCCTCGAATGTGCCCGGGTATGTATCACTTATTGCGCTTGGGCTTTTGGGGTGTATTGTTGGAATCAGGCTTTTCAAAAAGAAGTGGTTAGGGGTTACGCTCCAGTTCGCTTTGTATCTGATGATCCCATTTATAATCTACGTAAGTGCAACAGAGATGGCTCCGTGGATGCTGAATCCCCTTGAGCGGCCATACAATCTATCGTTTGGGCTGCTTGCGTTTTTTGTTATTCTGACACTTAAGTTCACCAGGCGGAGAAAGGGATTCAAGGTGACACCAATGGATTTTCTGATTCTTTTTATTGCGTTGGTGGTTCCGAACCTTCCTGATACGCATATTCAGAGTTATCACATGGGCCTGATAGCAGCGAAGATTATTGTGCTTTTCTTTACCTACGAGGTGTTGATAGGGGAGCTGCGGGGAAAGCTGAGCCGTCTGGGGTTGACTACGATAGCAGCGTTGGTGATTATTGCAGTGAGGGGAATAGTTTAGTTGAATTAAGTTGATTGGTTAAATTGGTTAATTGGTTAAATAGTTAAATCGGTTCATAACTATCAATTTATCTCACAGAGCTCGCAGGGAACACAGAGAAATATTAAGGATAGTTTAAAAGTCCT
>CAZENC010000582.1:0-1988 GCA_964513115.1 uncultured Desulfobacteraceae bacterium
GCCAGCATGGTGTCGACCATAAAGGCACCCGATTCCGTCGGCCAGCCCTCAGCCGCGCATGCTATGGAGGAGCTATAAAGGGTCTCGCACAAATGAATCATCTCCGTAACCTTATCCCTTACATGAGAAGCCTTGGCCGTTCCCTGAATCGATGTTAAATAACTCACGGCCCCGATAAGTACGTCAATAAGGCCGGTCTTGCAAGCACCATAATTAGCCCTGTGGTGGGCTGCAAAGCGGTAGACCAGAGATCCAGTGAATTCGGTCTCTCCATTCATAAAAACTCTGTCCTTAGGTACAAAGACGTCCTCAAAAGCAATAACGGCCTCTCCACCTACTGCCCCGAATGAGGGTTTGCCCGAATCAATTCGCTCTCTCCTGTCCCGCCGGTCATCACTGGCCTGACGGCCGAATATCATTGTTATCCCTGGGGCATCAACGGGTACGGAACAGGCAACTGCATAGTCCCTTGAAGGTGCTTTCATTGCTGTTGTCGGCATTATCAGAATCTCATGGGAGTTTACACCGCCGGTCATATGCAGTTTTGCACCCCGGATAATAATGCCGTCGTCCCGTTGTTCCTTTACATGCACATACTGGTCGGGATCCGGCTGATCAGCCGGACTCTTTGACCGGTCGCCTTTTGGATCGGTCATGGCACCAACTACCATAAGGTTTTTGTCCTGAATATATGTAAGCCAATCCTTAAAACGCTCAAAATAATCAGTTCCCTTTTTTTGATCAATCTCGTAGGCCACGGAATAGACCGCATTGATGCCATCGAGGCCCACACACCTTTGAAAACAGGTCCCGGTCTTTTGACCAAGGACCCTAAGAAGCTTGGCCTTCTTTATGAGATCCTCAATATTCTGATGCACATGGGTAAAACGGCTAATTTCCCTGCCGGTTAAATGAGAAGTGGCGACCGCAAGATCTCGATACTCTTTGTCACTTGCAAGTGCATAGGTCATGGCTGCCGCACGGACATGAGGAGCAGTAGCCGGATGTCTCGTAACGTCATTGACTTTTTCTCCTTTATAGTAAACGACCGGTTTTATCTTCCTAAGACTTTCTATGTATTCTGCCCCGTTTTTGATATCCATGACTAAATCCTTTCTTTATGAAATCTGCGCGATTTCATGTAACTTAAAAGAACAAATATTGCCCTTGAACTTTTTTGATTGGCAGGCGCACATTTAGAATTCGATTCCCTTTCTCGCCTCCAGCCCTTTACTGTAAGGGTGCTTGATCTCATCTATGGCAGATACGAGGTCTGCACGCTCAATTAGCTCCTTTGGGCAATTTCGTCCGGTAATAACTAATTCGAGATTGTCTGGTTTTTTTTCTAATAGATCAACCACCCGCATCAAGGGTATCAGATTGAAATCAACAGCCACATTGATCTCATCTAAAATTAATATATCGTAATTACCCTTTTCTACGAGTTCTTCGGCCTTCTCAATTGCTTCATTGGCCTGCTCAAAATCAATAGGTGACGGATTTTTGGGATCAATCAGCTCTGTTGTTCCATAGCGAAAAAGATCAATCCCAAGCTTTTCAAGACTTTTCACTTCTCCATAATTCCATATCTTCATAAAATGAACAATAGCAACCTTAAACCCGTGACCGGCAGCCCTCATGGCCAGACCAAGGGCGGCGGTCGTCTTTCCCTTGCCACTTCCGGTATAAATCTGTATCAGGCCGAAATCAGTCTTTTTTTCCATTGAGTATCCTTTTTCAAGATTCAATTGCCTTTAATGATCTTATTTCTTAATCCATTAGAGAAACCCTGTCAATCAGAGGAACTGAAGAATGATCTGTTTTTTCCTTGCCTCAGAGTATGCAAATAGAGAAAATAATTGCTGGCTCCTCACAAGAATCTATGGGTTAAGAAAGAACAAGTAAAAAATTGAAGGGTTATGAGGTCTTTTCTGAGTGACTGTCGGGAGGCCTTCGTCATTTCATGGTGTTACGGAATGGGGGACCCC
>CAZENC010000583.1:0-1986 GCA_964513115.1 uncultured Desulfobacteraceae bacterium
AGTGGTGTAATTTTGGTTGAGTAACAAAATCAAAGGGCTTAACCTTCCCGATGACAATGAACCCGGGGTCTTGAGAAAGCCCCAATTCGAGAAGGAGAAGCCCCATGGACAACTTAGCAAGAAAAGAAGTCACTAATCAAGTTCCTCGTACGAGTCGTTTGGATGAAACCACAAGCCGGTTCAAAAGCGTCACTGAGTTTCTGGACCATATTGAGATGGGGGTCAGGGATTTCGTGAGACAGATGCTCCAAGGATATGCCGAGGATGAGTTCCTGCGCTTCATCGGCGCCAAGCGTTACGAGCGAACACCCATGCGTCAGGACCGTCGAAATGGGTCTCGGCCAAGGCAACTCGAAACCCGCTTTGGTCTCATTGAGGATCTGCGACTGCCCAGAGGTCGTAAGTCGGGGACGACGTACAGCACCATTGTGGGCCGCTACCGGAGACAGGACGAGCGGATCAACCAGATCGTCTCTGAGATGTTCCTCCGAGGGGTCTCCACCCGCAAGGTGGGGAAGATCTCCCATCTGCTCTGGGGCAACGATGTGAGTCCTGCCGAGGTGAGCAGGATGAACAAGGGCGTCAAGAAGGAGTTGATCCGGTGGCTGAACCGGCCCATCACCAAGAAGCTCGCTTATCTGCTCATTGACGGGGTCTACTTCAAAGTTCGTAGGAAGCGGATCAGTAGGGAGGCGGCCCTGTGTGCTGTAGGGATCACTGAGAAGGGAGAGAGGGAGCACCTGGGCTTCATCCAGGGTCACCGGGAGAGCCAGAAAGCCTGGGAGTCCCTGCTTACCCAAGTGGTGCGTCGAGGCTTGGACCCCAAGGGTGTCCTCGTGGTGACCTCTGACGGTTGTCCGGGGATCACGGCAGCCATCCGAACGGTTCTCCCCTATAGTGAGCATCAACGCTGTCTCTTCCATAAGATGGCCAACCTCAAGGCCAAGTGCCCCAAGAGTGAATGGTCGCTGATCAAAGCAAAACTGGACCGGATCTATTACGCTCCGAATCTCATGGAAGCCAAGGCCCAGGCTGAGGGCTTTTCCCAGGAGTACAGGGTTATCTTTCCTGCCCTTTTGGACTGCATGGAAAAAGATCTCGATGCCTGTCTGGCCTACATGAATCATCCGGCAAACCGATGGAAGCATATACGAACAACCAATCTCATTGAAAGGAGCTTCAAAGAGGTCAAGCGGCGGGTGAAGGTCATGGAGCAGTTCCCCACCGAGGAATCGTGCATCCGTATCCTGTTCACCCTACTTCAAGCACAGAACGAGGTCTGGGAAGGTCGTCCTATTAAGCATTTTGGAAATTACACCACTTGACAAACGTTACCAAAGGTAACAGTTCACGGGTTAAGAGGTTCAGGGTCCACCGGAAAACGGATATTCTTTTTATTAGCCTATTGAGAAAGGGAAATGATATGACTAAGACCGAACAAAATTTACTGGAAGCTTTTGCCGGGGAGTCCCAGGCGAATCGGAGATACCTTGCCTTTGCAAAAAAGGCGGAAACAGAGGGTTATCCTCAGATAGCCAAGCTCTTCAGGGCGGCGGCTGAGGCGGAGACCGTCCATGCCCTTGCTCACCTGCGCGTCCTTGGTCAGGTAAAGAGTACGGCTGAAAATCTCAAGCAGGCCATTGAGGGCGAAACCCATGAGTTTACCAGTATGTATCCGGCCATGATCGATACGGCAAAGGAAGAAGGCAATAAGGCGGCAAAGTCCAGTTTTTCATACGCCAACCAGGTTGAAAAGGTCCACGCAGACCTTTACCAGAAGGCTTTGGATAACATGGAGGCCCTTGAAGAAACGGATTACTATGTGTGCTCTGTATGCGGCTACACATGCGAAAAAGAGCCGCCTGAGAAGTGTCCTGTGTGCGGTTCCAAATCAAAGAAATTTTTTAAAGTAGATTGATAAAGGCAGAACAAAACCGTAAGGAGAAGTTACTCATGGAGAAACAGGCCTTAATTGACAGGTTGAAC
>CAZENC010000584.1:0-1980 GCA_964513115.1 uncultured Desulfobacteraceae bacterium
GATCCCTCAGCTGTGAGTTTATCGCGGTTACAACACCGTTCACAGGCGAAAGAACCTTTGCATGGTGAACGCCCCGGGACACCGAGATATCAGCCCGGGCCTGGCGCACTTCTTTACCCATAAGTGGGACCTCGATTCGATCGAGGGGACCTAATATCCGTAAGGCAAAATCGTCCATTCCCACCCTGACCGAAGAACCTTCTTCAATTCTTACCCATGTATGACCACGATGAAAATAATACCCCTGGGGAATACTGAATCCATTTACATCGAGAACCTCAACCGGTGTCACTACTGCATGGACGGTATATTGGTCGTGAAAATATTGATCAAATTCACAGTCACTGCAGCAATATTCATGATTGCATGCCCTGAACTTTATTCGAGCTTTCATGTAGTGAAGACACGGCCTTTTCCATGTAGGATACTCTTTGAGCTTATCCTTCCAGGAAACAATCTTGCCTCTCTTACCCTGCGGAACCTTGCCTGCCTTCCTTAGCTTCTTGTTCTCCTCGGCTACACGTCCCATGATCCTGTCAAAGTGACAGGCCATGCAATAGTAGTCGCTTTGACAGAGCTTTCGGCGAACCACCCCTGCCTGCATCCATATGCAGGGGCGTAGTTTCCCTGCTGATCGATTCTCCAAAAGGTTTGATATTTCCATTTTTCCCCTGTAACCCATATTGCTAGCAAAGCTAATAGACATTCGTATCAGGTTCTGAGGAAAGTCTTTGTCAGGCGTTTCCAGCCCAGATCAGGGAGACTTCCATATATATCCTCCCCCAGAAAACCACCGTCTGCGGCCAGAGGACCGGCCACCTCTTCTATCATGTTCTCCAGCCGATTAACTTCCCTATTCATCCATTCCATGCCCTCGGTTTCGTCCATAAGCCTCTTAACGTTGTCCTTGATGTCAGGAGTTCGAACCATAAATAGCCAGCCATCTTCATAAGGTTTCTGGTTGACCAGTTTGGTGTTCTCCCTAACATTCGAATTCACTTCCATAATGACTCCACTAACCGGAGAAAGAACGTCGGCCCGATTCTCCTTTCGCCTTAGCCCCCAACCAACGTTGTCCTGATCCAATTCCTTACCCATAAGGGGAAGGTCAAGGGCATCCGCCTTTCCCAGGAGCTTTAAAGCAAAGTCATCCATTCCTATCCGGATATAGCCGCCGCTTTCAATTCGCGCCCAGGCATGCCCATTATGAAAATAGTGGCCTACCGGCACCTTAAAACCCTTGATCTCTTGCACTTCACTGGGAATGCTTTTTGTTTTTGCGGTCCAGATGTCCTCGAAAAATTGATCAAAATCGCATTTGGAACACTCATAATCGTAGGCACACGCCCTTTTTCTAATGCGATGGGTCAAACTGTGCCTGCAAATCCTCCCCAGGCCCGGCCTCTTTCTCATGGCATCCTGCCAGCTGATCTGTTTACCCTTCTCTACCATCTTAAGCATTCCTAAATCGTATTTGCACCTTGTGCAATCATAGAAGTTATGGCAGTTTTTGAATTCCACCACGCCTGCCTGCATCCAGATACAGGGATTGGCCGCCGTGGCACGTTTGTCCGGTTTTACCATCCAAACCTGACCGCCCAAGACGACCGGGATTTCAGATTTGGCTGCCAGATCCTGGTCCTCATCCATTCGATAAGAGGAACCATACCCGATCTTACTCCTTTTTCGTTCTCTAATTTTTTTTGCCATTTCATTTACTCCTTTTTTGTATTTTTTTCGGCCTGCTACCCGAGAATTAGAGCAAGGTATATGCCATTCAAAAAAACCTTCTCTAAATAAGAAGCTAAGTATTCGATAAAATAAAATATTTGCTCCCTTTAACACAAAATAGAAATCAGGATAGGCCCTTTGGCTGGAGACCGAGAAATGATGAAATATCCCACACTTTTCCAGAATATATATTGCTTTTCTCAAGCTCCTCATCCATTTCATATGTCTTTTCGGAAAGTTAAATAGATG
>CAZENC010000585.1:0-1976 GCA_964513115.1 uncultured Desulfobacteraceae bacterium
ATTGTCTCATCAGATACACAATAGGCGATTCTAATATGGCCGGGGCCTCCAAACCCGCTCCCCGGAACCGTAAGGATATTCTCTTCCTGCAATTCCCTCACAAAAGCAAAATCATCCTCAATGGGGGTCCTCGGAAAAAGGTAAAAGGCTCCTTTCGGCTTTATGAAATCATACCCGAAAGAAGCAAGCCCGTCACAAAGCATATCCCTCTTTTTCTGATAGATTGAGATATCTACGCTGTCTTCCAGGAGGAAATAAATGGCCCTCTGCATAAAAGCAGGGGCATTTGTATATCCAAGGGTCCTATTACAGAGCGAAAGGCCTATCATAATCGTCTTTTTGTCCGAAATATCAGGGTGGGCAGCCACATAGCCGATCCTTTCCCCCGGAATCGAGAGATCCTTTGAAAACGAAGTTACGACAAGACTCTCTTTATATAGATCAAAAATACTTGGAATAGTGACGCCGTCATATGCGATCTTCCGATAAGGTTCATCAGAGATCAGGTATATGGGTCGCCCCAGTTTTTCACTGTAATGGGAAAGCACCCCGACCAGTTCCTTCAACTCCGCTTCATTGTAAACAATGCCTGTGGGATTATTCGGAGAATTAATTAGAACGGCCTTTGTTTTTTTGTTTACAGCTTCCGAGATGGCGTCAAGATCAAGCGAAAAATCCGGCCTTGAACTAACGAGCCTGGATAGTCCCTGGTGATTGTCCAGATAATTATCATATTCCACAAAATAGGGCTTCGGAATAATTACCTCCTCCCCCGGGTTCAGAATGGTCTTGAAGACCACATTCAGACCTCCGCCTGCCCCTACGGTCATAATAACCTCTTCCGGCGTAAACCTTGGCTCGCCGGATTCGCTGAGATAATCAGCAACTGCCTGCCTGGTCTTGACGATACCGGCATTTAACATATATGAATGCTGACCCGGCGCAGGGTCATTAATCAATTCTCTGAGAACCTGTTTAAACTTAGGAGGAGGTTCCAGGTTCGGGTTTCCCAGGCTGAAGTCGAGAACATTCTCTGCCCCGTATTTGGCCTTTCTTTCATTGCCTTCCTCAAATATTTTTCTGATCCATGAAGCGTTTTTTATGGACTCCTGAATTTTTAACGAGATGGCCACTTTTTTACCTCCCTACAGTTTGTAAGGTTTTAAAATAGCTTTTTGGTCTTACTTGTCAACAGAAAACCGAATATATGAAATCTTAACTTAATGAAACCAGCGCTGGAATCCGTTTGCAATGATTAAAGAATCCCCCCATCCAAAAGGCGGGGCTTTATTGCCCGGTATAATACATTATAAGTCCAGATACATGGTGTGGATGGGCCATGGGGTCTATTTTCAAAAATCGCATTCAGACCTCTGCCACAGGAGTCGAACGCCCCCATTCCCACAAACAAACGGCCCTAGGTAGATATTAAACACTAAATCCACGAGAAAGAATCCCTCCTGGGGCTGGCCAGGGCTGAAATCTCAGGCTTCACTAACGGTCCATAAATGGTCATCCTATGCTGCTTTTGAAAACAGACTCCCATGCCCTGTTTCGATTGCATAATTATATGAGGCGAAGTTATGGGGCTCTTCGAAAGGACGCATCTTCCGGATAAAGCTACTTCGGTCTTTGATGCGGCCCGAGTCGCGGTCTGCATGGCAACGGCCTAATGGTATCCACTCGCTTCCTATACAGCAGGCCGCAGAGAGGGCCGTATCCGCGCCGCAGGAGTAGATGAGGCATTGAGAAGAGGGACATACCGAGCCTTGACTGGTAGCGCCAACCAATAGAACCCCACCCTAAGGGTGGGGCTTTATTCCACAGTAAATCGGCTTGACAGGATAAGCCTGTTTTCCTTATTCTATAAAGATTGAATATTGAAAAATAGATATTAAAAAAACCAAGGATATGAAATTAAAAGACAAAAGTCAGCACTCACCGTTTTTAACGATAAAGATCATACTCGGAGAGAT
>CAZENC010000586.1:0-1968 GCA_964513115.1 uncultured Desulfobacteraceae bacterium
TAGTTGAACTATGCTGTCCGCAATGATACCTGATGTATCCTTGAGTGCGTCCTATTATGACATATTTCATTTGAGAATCAATAAGTTTTGAGGTAGTGAAAAATCAGGATTTCGATAATGTATATCAAAACCATCAGATGTCAGATATTCTCTGAACGATCTTCAGTGAATTGTCATATCAAATCCTGGTTTTTGGGGATAAATACTTCAGGTAACATCATTCGATTTTAGAGTTGTGGCCGTCTCCAAATCAATTTTAGACACCGGATCGTTTCCAATAGAGAGATGAGATGTTTCTTAAATATTCAGAAAATCAAGGGGTTACGCTGAGACGCAAAAAAATCGACTCAAGGCTTCAGGCATAGTGCTAAAGACAGGCTGCCCTTTTAACATGGGGCTTGTGCCTTTCGCCTTGCACCTTAAGCCTTACTTTCACACGCCGCAGTGACTTGCCCTGTTGAATCGGCTGTGCCGTCTCGCGAAGCGAGAATTCAACAGGGCGAGGATGAGGATAACGCAGCCCTTCGGCTTTGCTCAGGGCCGTGAGCATGTCGAACGGTAGATGGGAGTTTTCCGACGGCCTCCTATCTTTCAGATGAACCGAACCCCGCCTTTAGAAATTCCCGGTTGAAGCGGGCTATGTTGGCAATTGAGATTTCCTTCGGACATACGGCCTCACACTCGGTCTCGTTACTGCAGTTGCCAAAACCCAGTTCATCCATTTTCCGCAGCATTGAAAGCGCCCGCTTTGCAGCTTCGGGTTTTCCCTGGGGCAAAAGCACTAGTTGGGATATCTTAGCACCCACAAAAAGCATGGCGGAGGCATTGGGGCATGCGGCAACACATGCTCCGCATCCTATGCAGGCGGCGGCATCCATGGCTTTTTCAGAAATTTCCTGGGATATGGGAATGGCATTTGCATCCTGTGCACCGCCTGCTATTGTGGAAATAAACCCACCAGCCTGGATAATCTTGTCCAGCGGACTGCGGTCGACGATTAGGTCCTTTACAACCTTGAATGCCCTTGCCCGCCATGGTTCAAGAGCAATTATATCTCCGTCAGAAAATTTCCTCATGTGAAGCTGACACAAGGTCATACCCTTTTCAGGTCCGTGCGCAATACCGTTTACCACGGCCCCGCACATCCCACAGATCCCTTCCCGGCAATCATTGTCGAACTCGATCGGTTCTTTTCCATCAAGGATAAGCCTTTCATTAACCACATCAAGCATCTCCAAAAACGACATATGCGTTTCAACATCTTTAACAGGGATGGTTTCAAATCTGCCCTTATCTTTGGGGCCTTTTTGACGCCAGACCTTTAGGGTGATGTTTATGGTATCGGTTTCCTGTGTCACTTGTAACTCCTTTGGGATAATTCCACATTTTCAAAAGCGAGTGGTTCCTTGTGAAATATAGGGGCCTTACCATAGCCGCCATATTCCCATGCAGCAATATGACAGAAATTTTCATCGTCACGTTTTGCTTCACCTTCTTCGGTTTTATATTCCTCGCGGAAATGACCGCCGCAGGATTCCTCACGGGCCAATGCATCGGTTATCATCAACTCCGCAAACTCAAGACAGTCGGCAACACGGCCGGCCTTTTGAAGGCTTAGATTATAATCCCTGTCCGCGCCCGGAACCAAGGCATTTTGCCAGAACTCTTCCCTAAGATCCCGTGTCAGCTTCAATGCTTTTGTAAGCCCTTCTTCATTTCTGGCCATTCCGCAATACTCCCACATAATATGGCCCAAATCCCTGTGTATATTATCAACAGTTCGTTTCCCTTTTATGGCAAGGAGTTTTTTGATACGTTCATCAGCCTCCCGGGTTGCATCGTTAAAGGCAGTATGATCAGCGTTATATTCTGAAGGCTCTGTTCCTGCAAGATAGCCACCAATAGTATATGGGATGATGAAATAGCCATCTGCAAGGCCCTGCATGAGTGCGCTGGCGCCGAGACGGT
>CAZENC010000587.1:0-1966 GCA_964513115.1 uncultured Desulfobacteraceae bacterium
TTTCCGAAAAGACATATGAAATGGATGAGGAGCTTGAGAAAAGCAATATATATTCCGGAAAAGTGTAGGATATTTCATCATTTCTCGGTCTTCAACCAAAGCGCCTATCCGGATTTCTATTTTATGTTAAAGGAGCAAATATTTTATTTTATCGAATATTTAGCCTCTTATTTGGAGAAAATTTTTTTGAATGGCATATACCTTGCTCTAATTCCCGGATAACAGACAGAAAAAATAAGAAAAAGGAGCAAATGAAATGGCAAAAAAAATTGGAGAACGAAAAAGGAGTAAAATCGGGTATGGTTCCTCTTATCGGATGGATAGTGCCCAGGATCTGACAGCCAAATCTGAAATCCCGGTCGTCTTGGGCGGTCAGGTTTGGATGGTAAAACCGGACAAACGTGCCACGGCGGCCAATCCCTGTATCTGGATGCAGGCAGGCGTGGTGGAATTCAAAAACTGCCATAACTTCTATGATTGCACAAGGTGCA
Source organism: uncultured Desulfobacteraceae bacterium (assembly GCA_964513115.1). GTDB lineage: Bacteria > Desulfobacterota > DSM-4660 > Desulfatiglandales > Desulfatiglandaceae > JAFDHL01. The sequence continues at coordinate 492 of CAZENC010000587.1, forward strand.
AATACGATTTAGGAATGCTTAAGATGGTAGAGAAGGGTAAACAGATCAGCTGGCAGGATGCCATGAGAAAGAGGCCGGGCCTGGGGAGGATTTGCAGGCACAGTTTGACCCATCGCATTAGAAAAAGGGCGTGTGCCTACGATTATGAGTGTTCCAAATGCGATTTTGATCAATTTTTCGAGGACATCTGGACCGCAAAAACAAAAAGCATTCCCAGTGAAGTGCAAGAGATCAAGGGTTTTAAGGTGCCGGTAGGCCACTATTTTCATAATGGGCATGCCTGGGCGCGAATTGAAAGCGGCGGCTATATCCGGATAGGAATGGATGACTTTGCTTTAAAGCTCCTGGGAAAGGCGGATGCCCTTGACCTTCCCCTTATGGGTAAGGAATTGGATCAGGACAACGTTGGTTGGGGGCTAAGGCGAAAGGAGAATCGGGCCGACGTTCTTTCTCCGGTTAGTGGAGTCATTATGGAAGTGAATTCGAATGTTAGGGAGAACACCAAACTGGTCAACCAGAAACCTTATGAAGATGGCTGGCTATTTATGGTTCGAACTCCTGACATCAAGGACAACGTTAAGAGGCTTATGGACGAAACCGAGGGCATGGAATGGATGAATAGGGAAGTTAATCGGCTGGAGAACATGATAGAAGAGGTGGCCGGTCCTCTGGCCGCAGACGGTGGTTTTCTGGGGGAGGATATATATGGAAGTCTCCCTGATCTGGGCTGGAAACGCCTGACAAAGACTTTCCTCAGAACCTGATACGAATGTCTATTAGCTTTGCTAGCAATATGGGTTACAGGGGAAAAATGGAAATATCAAACCTTTTGGAGAATCGATCAGCAGGGAAACTACGCCCCTGCATATGGATGCAGGCAGGGGTGGTTCGCCGAAAGCTCTGTCAAAGCGACTACTATTGCATGGCCTGTCACTTTGACAGGATCATGGGACGTGTAGCCGAGGAGAACAAGAAGCTAAGGAAGGCAGGCAAGGTTCCGCAGGGTAAGAGAGGCAAGATTGTTTCCTGGAAGGATAAGCTCAAAGAGTATCCTACATGGAAAAGGCCGTGTCTTCACTACATGAAAGCTCGAATAAAGTTCAGGGCATGCAATCATGAATATTGCTGCAGTGACTGTGAATTTGATCAATATTTTCACGACCAATATACCGTCCATGCAGTAATGAAACCGGTTGAAGTTCTCGATGTAAATGGATTCAGTATTCCCCAGGGGTATTACTTTCATCGTGGTCATACATGGGTAAAGATTGAAGAAGGTTCTTCGGTCAGGGTGGGAATGGACGATTTTGCCTTACGGCTATTAGGGCCCCTCGATCGAATCGAGGTCCCACTTATGGGTAAGGAAGTGCGCCAGGACCGGGCTGATATCTCGGTGTTCCGGGGCGTTCACCAGGCAAAAGTTCTTTCGCCTGTGAACGGTGTTGTAACCGCGATAAACTCACAGCTGAGGGATC
>CAZENC010000588.1:0-1962 GCA_964513115.1 uncultured Desulfobacteraceae bacterium
GTGCGGAGCCACAAAGAATCCACATTAATAAACTGATCAATGGAGACAGAACGGGCAGTGCCCGAGGGCTGGAGGGCTACCACATCATGGTCTTCGGGGGCGGGTTCAGCTGGGCCGACGACCACGGTGCAGGGGTCCTCATGGCCTCAAAGCTCAGGCGCCATATGGGAGAGCAGATAGAGCGCTTTATCAACGATGGGAAGCTGATACTAGGAATATGCAACGGCTTTCAGTGCCTGGTCAACCTCGGGCTTGTCCCGGGTTTTGACACCCGGTACAGGGAACGGCGCGTGGCGGTCACATATAACGATTCGGGCAATTTCATAGATACATGGGTAAACCTAAGTGTCAACAACAAATCACCGTGCGTCTTTACCAGGGGAATTTCCAGTCTGGAACTACCAGTTAGGCATGGGGAGGGGAAGTTCTATGCGGCCAAAGAGAACATTGACCGGCTTTTTAAAAACAACCAGGTTGTAATGCAATATGCCGATCATGCCGGCCGGCAGGCTCAAGGCCGGTGGCCACTTAATCCAAACGGGTCCCTTGAAGATATTGCCGGCATATGTGATCCCACCGGTCGGATCTTCGGGCTCATGCCTCACCCCGAGGCATTCAACCATTTTACCAATCACCCGGAATGGACCAGGAGAAGAGAGACGATCATCAGGCAGGGAAACACGACCATACCCGAAGAGGGTGAGGGGATCAAGATTTTCAGAAATGCAGTCGATTACATTAGGAATTTGTTTTGAAAATAGGTTCATCCGATTAGTGAGTGCCGAAAAACCGTTCTGATATAAACTCGTCAAATGCAAAGAATGACGCAGTCTTTTCTTCGATTCCAAGTTTCCCGGCCTGGGTTTTCTAAGGCGTTCTACTAATTCATACTTATGCAAGGCGAAGGCATGGGACTCTTCAAAAGGACGCATCTTTTCGAATAAAAGTCCCTCCGTTCCGTGCCACGGCCCGAGTCGCGGTCTGCACAGCCACAGCCTAATGGTATCCACATCCTTCTGTTCCAGCAGACCACAGGGAGGGCCGTATGCAACTCAGGAGTAGATGCGGACTGGAGAAGAGTGGCCATGATGCCGAGCCGTTTTACTGGCAGTGCCAAGCAACATAACCCCATCCAAAGGGGCTTTACTCCGTAGTATACTGCTTTGAAACCTTTTCTTCGATTCCGAGTCTCCCGGCCTGGTCTTTTCTACGACTTATCTGCGGGGGAGCCTTGCCCCCTCCGCATTCCCCTCGCAAAGCTCGGGGCTGCGGTTTCCCCCGCTGATAAATCGTGAAACCGACGGCGGCCTCCCGCCAGTCACTCACAAAAGGCCTCAAAGCCGCACTGCCATCCCACGTAATGAGTGATGTCAGCATAGGTGGCCTTTAAAATCGGAGGCACCCCATCGCGGGGTGTTCCATTACTTTATACTAATGGGAGGCGAAGCATGCGACTCTTCGAAAGGACGCATCTTTCCACACCTTGCGCCATGTGCCTTACGCCTCAATATAGATGCGGACTGGAGAAGAGTGCCATGCCGAGCCGTTTTACTGGCAGTGCCAAGCAACATAACCCCACCCAAAGGGCGGAGGGCGCAAGGTATTTTAAGACACAACTCACCCGTTAGGAACCGAGGCCTTATAAAGTAATGCGTTTCCCTCGATCCGGTAGCCGGCCACCCCGGCAGGGACTATTACGGAACTTCCCTTGAGCAAGGGCAGAGCCTCATTGTTTCCCAGGTCTTTGATTTCGGCCTTACCATCGATGCAGATCAGGATTTCCACGCTTCGATTGTCCGGACTGGTAAAGATGCCTCCCTTATTCAAGGAAATCGCGCACAGAACGAATTCCCGGGACGGGGTGGGATAGATGCTCTCAAAGGTGCCCTTCCTCAAAGAACCTATCTTTTCAACAGACCTGCTTTCAAAACTCACGATCTTTAGCAGTTCGGGAACGTCCAC
>CAZENC010000589.1:0-1949 GCA_964513115.1 uncultured Desulfobacteraceae bacterium
AAAGGTCATTAACCTTCCTTATCATTCTTTTTATTCCCACACGTTGTGTAATTCATTTATGTTTATGCCAAGTTCTCGAGATGAGGAGTACATGGCTATGGAGGAGATCCAATGTTGCCATTGTGGTGGTTTCTTCCCCCGGTGCCCGAGGCATAAGGAGCAATACTACTGCATGAAGCCCGCATGCAGACGAGCAAGAAAAGCGGCTTGGAAAAGACAAAAGATGAGAACGGATCCGGAATATCGATTGAACCAGAAACTGAGCAACAGGAAATGGGCTGAGGCCAATCCCGGTTATTGGAAAGCGTATCGTAAGAGGAATCCACAGAAGGCTGAACGAAATCGGATACTTCAAAGGATTCGAAACAGGAGGCGATCAAAGCAGGGGGAAACTGATGCAAAGGCAGGAAGCTCATTGATTGCAAAGGTCGACAGGTCAGCGTCCCATACAATCAAGGTCGCTGGACAGTTCTGGATGGTGCCGGTGATTGCAAAGGGCGACGCGGTAAGAGTCTATATCTATGAGATTCCAACCCCTTACCAATGATTGCAAAGAGGGACTCGTTAGGAGATTCCAAAAACGTGTGGTAACAGGGCTGTAAACCCTAAAAAAGGGCCAGGGCCTTGATCAAAAAGAAGGTGATAAACCCCAACCGCATCAGAGGTATCGATGGCGGGTTCAGCTTTATCCCTCACCGGTTCCTCACCGATGGGTTTGTGAGCTCCTTGGATCAAAAGGAGCTCCTTGTGTACTTCTTCCTCGTGCTTGTCTCTGATCGCTATGGGCTTTCCTTTTACTCCTATGATGCCATCTGCTCGCTGCTGGAGCTCAGCGTCGATGAATACCTTGCCGCAAGGGACGGGCTTATCGAGAAGGACCTGATCGCCTTTGATGGCACCCTCTTTCAGGTACTCGAGTTGCCGAAAAAACCCACAGGGCATTCGCGTCCACCACAGGGCCCTGCGCTCATCGCCCAGCTGATCAGAAAATCCCTTCAGGAGGACACCGGTGGCCGATGAGGATATCAGGACACTGCTCCACGCCATTCTGGATTACTTTGAAGGGTTAAAGCCCGCGGAGAAGCCCAGAGACGGCCGACTCAGGGAACGCTATGCTCAGATACTGATCGAGTTTGTTATCTTTGTAATCCATAAAGGTATCCACTGGAAAGACATGTTTACCTTCGACACCTTCAGAGCATTCCGAAGGGATATCGGCCTTACGAATGCTTCCCGTGCCCTCATGAGCCTTTCGGGGTATCTCTGTGAAAAGGGCAGCATCGATCAGCCTCTGGAGATCCCAACCTACCAGGTTCAGTTACCCGCTCTCTATGAACACTACCTCTGCTACCTGAAGCATGCCAAGGCGGCTTCCCCCATCAACCTCAGATCATCAAGAAGGGTCCTGGCCTCCTTGCACGGGTATCTTGAGGATCATAACATCGCGCTCTCTGCCCTGAGGATCGAACACCTCGATGCCTTCCTGGCCGAGTTTACCACACCATTTTCCCCCGTCACCTGCAAGGTGTATCGGGGCCGCCTGCGGGGCTTCCTGACGTATCTATACTATGAGCGGAAGGTGGTAGGAAAAGATCTCGCTCCTCTGCTGGTGGGCCCGCCTGTGTTCAATCAATCCAATCCTCCAAAGTTTTTGCGGCCCGAGGAGCTACAAACGCTCTTTGCCAGCCTCAAACTGAATGGTCCCACACAGGTCCGAACCTATGCGATGATCCACCTGGCGTACTCGTTAGGCTTGCGGCCTATTGAGATCAGCAGAATTACCCTTGACGACATCTCCTTTACCAAAGGAGAGCTCACCGTTCCAGATAGAAAGACAACCAACCCCGTTCTTTTGCCGATCCCGGATACAACCCTTAAGGCCATCGCCGCCTATGCCCTGAAGGTCAGGCCTACCACTGCTCACAGGGCACTCTTTCTCACCTCGTATG
>CAZENC010000590.1:0-1934 GCA_964513115.1 uncultured Desulfobacteraceae bacterium
AAGTTTTTAGATTATCAGGAAGAACTCCATGGAAACCTGAACGATATGACCACAGCCGGAGGCAAAGCCCGGGACCTTCAGGTCAGCCAGACATATGCCAAAAGCATGGCCGTTGATGAGAAGGGCGGCATGGATTTTCTTGCAGATGCCGAAGAATTCGGGGTGGGTGAAGCAGCGGGACGAATAGGTGCCGGAAGAGATATGGGGATGTCCCCGGATGAGGCCGGAAAGGCTTCAGGATATCAATCTACAACGGATACTTTGATACGGTCAAATACCAGAAGGGACATGGGAAACAAAGTCTATTCGGACACCGTAAAGGCCGGAATTTATAGCAGCACCATAGGGTCTTTCGAAAACAGGTTAAGATCGGACATCGGAAAACACGGATTTCAGACGCCGGCATTGGCTGAGGACATCGCCAATTTTAAGGCCATGAATCCGAATGCGGCAGGGGCGCTCAGCCATATGAGAATCAAAGCGGTGCCTCAGGAAGGAGCAGAAGCTGGGAATTGGGCAAAATATATGTCGGGCCTGACGGGGCAACAGGTGTCCGCTGAAGATGTGGCCGGCGCAAACATAACGATGTTCATGTCACCAGACAATATGGGCAACTTGCGAACCGATACATTCGAAGCCGTCCAAGGTCAAAGCACGATTCTGCGTGACAATATGATGTCACGCCAAGGGTCTGTTGATATGTCAACAGCCCAAGCATTTAAGGAATTAACCGGGAATATGCCCAATGATTATGCGCACAGGATATTTAATCCTCAATATTCAGCACACAGAAGAACCCTGGAGGCAAATGCATTTGAAGAAGCGGCGGCAGGTTGGCTGGGCAAGGCGGGTTTTACGCATCAGGGTTCTATAACGGGTTCGGCAAAGTATGCAGGAGGTTTTAAAATTCCCAGGTGGGTACCGGGAGTAAAAGGCGGTGTAGAATGGATCCATGTCAACAATGAAACCGAAGCCATAAGTTTATTCAGGGCCGATCTAAACCGAATCCGCAAGGATGCCTTAGCAAGTAAGTCACCGGAAGATTATTACAGAACGAATACAAAGGGATGGTTTGAAAAGCAGCGTGAACTGCTGAACCGTAGTAGTCTTAGTTATGGCAAGAGTTCTACGGTAGGTGGAATTATTGAAGGGATAAAACCTGATAAATCCTTAGATGATATAAATTGGTAAAATCACCAGCAATTCAAGGCCGATCAGAAATTATATGTAAAAATTAAATTTTATCTTTCACTTCAAAATCTTACCTTCAAGATAACCTTACAATCTGCAAATCACCATGATATGCATCACATGTTCATAGCAACCCGTTCGGACGATGATATCACAATGTTGTTTGTCATGTCTGTGGTTGGTTTAAGAAAATGATGTGAGCCGATATCTGGGAGTTATCACACGTTTGAAAAAAGGTCAAAATTGTGTTAAATCCATTTGATATATCAGCTTAACCAATCTGTGTGCTCATGGCAATGGCAAGATATAACACGATTTTAGAGCCCCAAATTCCTTCAGCTATCCACGATTACCACTTTCCTTTGACAGATCCGGCCAAAGTGCCAGGGCACAATGAGGGCCATTGCCTTCATAAAAAATGAGAATGTCATCAAAAAGATACTCAAGCATTTGGGGTGTTGGAATATAAAACGAAAACCGTCACCGCGTGCAAACGCTCCGCCAATTGATGTATTTCCCGCATATGACCGGCCGCCGGCACCCACCGCTGACGATTATCTTACCGATTCTGACTACCCATAGGAAGCCTATTTTTATGAAATCGCGCCGTAGCTGGTTGACAACGAAGGCGGAGCAGCCGAGGCCATGGGCCTCCAGGCTTGTCGGGTCGAAGCCTGGAGAAGACCGGTTTTCTGTTTCCAAATTTTGGGCATTTCAGCATGTTTATCAAAAATCCCCTCTTG
>CAZENC010000591.1:0-1933 GCA_964513115.1 uncultured Desulfobacteraceae bacterium
TCTGTATCCTGAGCATCTTCTCCGGTTTCACTTGCCTCTGCAGTAGTACCCTGGTCTGAAGTCACCTGTTCATCTGCAAGTTTCGAGTCCTCGTTGTCGGTTTCAAAACTATCCTTTTGGGTTATGCTATTTGTTTCTTTTTCCATTAACCTGAACGCTCCCTCCATTTTATGCCTGTTTGTGTTATCTAAAACCTTTATCGTACTAAATTAAAAATGCTATTTCAACAATTTATTTAATAAAAATATCATGGCATTGCGAGCCCGTCCGCAGACTGTTTCTAATCCTTCCACTATGCATTTCTCTTTTCGAGGTCTTTTAGAATAGCGCTAACAACTTCATCTGGTGTTAACTTCGTAGAATCAATCAATTTCGCGTTTGTAGCAGGTTTCAGGGGAGCTAATGACCTCGTTTTATCCTGGTGGTCCCTTTTATTCAGTTCGGCCTGTACAACCTCCCGGGATACAGATTCCTTTCGCCCCACCATCTCTTTGTATCTTCGTTCTGCGCGGACCGCAGGAGAGGCCGTAAGGAAAAACTTATGTCTTGCCTCTGGGAAAACCACCGTTCCCATATCCCGGCCTTCTGCGACAATACTAATTCCCATGGCCATTTTGCGCTGAAGTTCCGTCATCGCTTCCCTGACTTCCCTAACTGAAGATACCTTAGATGAGAACATGTCCATGTCCGGAGTTCTGATTGCCATGGAAATGTCTTCTTTGCCCAAAAAAATCCGTGGCGGGTCATCATCCGTATTGAAGTACAGTTCCAGAGATCTGCAAAGTTCTCCAAGTCTTTTACCGTCTGAGAAACTGATCCCTTTTCTGCTCGCAGCAAGCGCAGCTGCCCGATACATTGCCCCTGTATCGAGATAGATTCGATTAATCTTTTTGGCCAGAAGACGGCTGACAGTGCTTTTCCCGGACCCGGCCGGACCATCTATGGTTATGACGTCTGTTTTTGACATTCCTTTTTTGCTATCCCCAAACCCTTTTGATTCCTCATAAGAATCTATGGGTTAAAAAAAACAAGTAAAATATTGAAGGGTCATGAGGTCTTTATAAACCCAGCACCTTTCTCAGAGTTTTTACAAACCTTTCATTCTCCTCCCGCAAACCCGCATTGATCCTTATATAATCAGGAAGATCATAGCTTGCCATGGAACGAACAATAACTCCTTCCTTCAGCATCAGTTCATAGACCTTTTCTCCTCCCATTGGCACCTTTATCAGGAAAAAATTTGTATGTGTGCGGATGTATTCAAGGCCCATGTTCTCAACGCTATGATATAAGTAATCAAGGCCTTCTCTTACAACCCTTTGCGTCCGGCTAACAAATACAAAGTCGCCAAGCGCAGCAGTTGCCGCGGCCTGGGCCAGTGCATTAGCATTAAAGGGCTGTCTGACGCGATTCATGTAATCGATAACCCTTGCAGAAGCAAACCCGTAGCCGATTCTTAATCCCGCAAGTCCATACAACTTTGAAAAGGTTCTCAAAACCACTAGTAATGGATGCTCGTTAAGCAATTCAAGCCCGCTGGCTACTGCCTTGTCTGAAGCAAATTCTATATAGGCCTCGTCCAAAACGACAACAATATCATCCGGGATCTTGTTTAAAAAATTTCGCATATCTTCCTTAAAAATAGCAGAACCAGTTGGATTATTCGGATTGCATATAAATATGACCTTGGTCTCGGGCGTGACTGCTCTTGAGATCTCTTTTAGATCGACCTTGAAGTCCGAAAGACGAACTGAATTCATTCGCCCTCCAATGGCTCTTACCATTTTTTCATAAACCAGAAAGGTGGGGAAGGCCTGGATCACATTTTCTCCGGGGGACAAAAAAGTTCGTAAGATCAACTCTATCAATTCATTTGACCCGTTACCCAGGACAATCTGATCAAATGGCACCCCATAAGTTTCGCTGAGTTTGG
>CAZENC010000592.1:0-1929 GCA_964513115.1 uncultured Desulfobacteraceae bacterium
CTGAGTGTCTTATACGACCATGTCAGGAATTTCTCGGTTTATGTGGATGAAGAAAATGACGATATTCTCGGCTGTTGTGCATTACAATTCTGTTGGGATGACCTTGCTGAGATACGATCTCTTGCCGTGCATCCTAACTATCTGAGGAAAAAAATAGGATCAAAGCTGGTAGAAGCAATGCTTTTAGAGGCAAAATCCTTTGGGATAAAAAAAGTATTTGCACTCACTTACCGCCAGGAATTTTTTGAAAAATTCGGCTTTATGCAAATAGAAAAATCAAAACTCCCGCTAAAAATCTGGGCCGACTGCATCATGTGTGTGAAATTTCCGGACTGCGACGAAACAGCAATGATGAAAGAGATGGACTAGAATCAGGTATAAATGACATTCAAGGGAAGCGGGGGGTACTTCCATACACCCGGTTTTGCAACAATATGCTGCCCTCCGACGCTCAGCCAGTTCAAATCCGGCTTGATTTCCCGTAATTTTCCGTCATCGGGCATCCGGGCATGATTGGTAAATGAATAGGTTGCCTGGAATATGCAGATGCCGGAGTTTTTTTTGCGGTCTAACACATAATTTTTCTTGAATGTCCGGGAGGTAATATTATTTGCTTCTGCAATCTGGTCCATTTCACTGTTTTCAAACTTCATCAAAAGCAATTTTGAAACGCCCCTTTCGGAAATCCGTATCAACGCCCTGGACTCACTGCTTCCTGCATATACCGTAGTAATACAGGGGATCCTTTTAAAATACTGTGACGCAACAATAGCCGCCGTCCTTCTGCCGCCAACATCCACGGGAAGACAATAATACTCAAAGAATTTTTTCTGGATATCTTCCGCATATTTATCTCCTTTTTCATATAAATCCTTTGATATATAGCGAAGACTGCGAGCCAGGTCTTCGGCTGCATCTGCAATTGGCCAGTCGATACGCACATGAAAATGTGACAGACTATATCTGTTCTTAGCCCTGCTGGCAGGATCTCGCTGAATAAGGATTGCATAATCCACGGGAAGCAAGAGCTCTAATAAATCATTGAAATGGGCTGATTCTAAATATTTCTGAGTTCTATCAAATTTATTTGATAACGAAAGTCTGTCATAACGGAGAAGATTGGTTTTGTTGGTTTTGTTCCCTTCAAAGAACCGGATATATTTCTTGTGCTCGGAAGGGATGGTTTCTTCCATAAAAATAACTAAAAAAGAGTTCTGGCATTCATGCTCCACAGCCGGGATACGTGCACGCGGCTTCAACTCGCGTTTTTCTACAAAGGGGTAATCGATTTTTTTGCAAAGAAAATTGTTATAGGAATCTAACAGCGCATGCTTAACCATTTGCTGATCCAACTCATCTCTCAAAAGTTCATAATAAGAACGCCTCAATCTGTCTTCCTGACTCAGCTCTTCCCTTACACTCCAGAATGCCAACCTTGCCCCCTGACAGCCCGCCCAAGGCGGATACTTTTTTAATTTTCCTTATAATAGCACTATTTTATACCATCGTCAACAGCATATGATCTTCATTTTCCGTTAAATTTATCAATCCAATTATACAGTCCTTCCCGATACCTGTATGCTAAAAAGATTAGGACAAGGCATACGCTTAATATTAGAGCAAACCACCCGTATCTCTGTTCAAAAATATACGACCCCTGAAGGCTGAGCATGAGTGTCCCGGGCATTCGTCCTATGGCTGTAAGTAAAATAAAAACTTTTAAAGGTATGGCGCTTAATCCAAGAAATAAACACAGATAGTCTTTAGGAAAGCCCGGGAAAACAAATAAACCAAACAAAACAATGACGCCCTGGCGTTTTATAATATTATCCATCCGTTCTAATTGAGCCGGAGGGATAAGTTTTCTTACAAATCTTTTTCCCAGAAAACGACCGATTGTGAAATTGATCAACGATCCGACTGTCAGAC
>CAZENC010000593.1:0-1922 GCA_964513115.1 uncultured Desulfobacteraceae bacterium
CATTGAAAGAAACAGGCGCGGGCATGGCGCTGTCAAGTCGCTTCAGAGCTATCACGGGGATATTAAATATTAAGAAAAAAAGCCCCTCTAGAGAGGGGCTTTTTAGTTCATTCGTTTAACCGCAATTTATTTTTTTACAATTTTTCCGAGCCGGACTCCCATCCAGTCTTTGAATTTGTCTCCCATGGAAGCGGCCTTGACCTCGAGATTACATTCAGCTTCTTTATCGGATTCCATACTCACTGCCCTTGCCGTATAGGTTCCCGGAGATATCGGCGGCTGGCTCACGATAATAATATTTTCCATCTTCTTATTGGATCCAATTCTGGCCCTTAAAAACTCACCGACCTTGACAAGCGTACCGACTTTAGCAGTAAAAAATCCATTCTTATCCACATTTCCATCAGCAATGGGAATGTCGACAGTCTTTCCAGCTTTCTTCACACCTATCAGCGTGACAAAAACCGAATCCTCGGGTTGAAAACCCTTTCCTTTAAACACAAGCGGTGTCTTAGTCAGTTTGGCAACACCAAGCGAGATTTCTCCCGGTTCAACAATCATCTGGGGACCTTTAATCTTAGGGTCGAATCCCTTTGGAGAAACCGCACAACCTGAAAACATGAAAATAAAAACAAGGGAAACCAATCCCCCTAAAAACAACTCTTTCCACAACCATTTTTTAATACTCATTTTCAAACCTCCCTTAATAATCGTTAGGTAGGTACCCGGTCCCAAACCTTCAAAGGTTAAACACTTGCCTATTTCCTCCCGAGGCTCTTGAGCGCCTCCTCAAGATCCACATCAGAGGTCATCCAATCCGAGATACGCTCGGTCTTTCCACCTTCTAAGCATTTTGCGATAAAAACCGAGCGTGTCCCCTGCCTCTTTTCAGGACCAAAAGTAATTTTAGGACCAATTCCCTGGAAATCCTTAATCGACTCCATGGCCTTGATATAGTTGTCTACCGTAAGATCCCGGCCACACCTTTTTAAGCCCTCCACCATGGGTTCCACAAAAAGTATCCCGGCATAAAAGAAGATACCCCATCTATCTTTAGGGGCAAATTGCTCCTGGGCCTTCTTATATTTTTTCATGAGTGGATGTGGGGAATCGACGAGCTCTCCAAAGGTGACGAAAACCACGTCCTTGTAAAGACCTTTGCTGATCTTGTACATGATCGGTATGTCACTCAGGGTGCTTGTGGTCATCCACTGGGGTTTAAAACCCATCTTGGCGGCCGTAATAATTATTATGGCCCCCTGTTTGGGGAGCAGCCAATTAATGACACAATCCGGCTTTGCTGCTTTAAGCTTCATGCAGTGGGAACTAAGGTCTGTATCCATGACTTCAACCGGCACTGACGCCACTAATTTCATGCCCAATTTTTCAAGGGCATTTTTTGCTCCAACAAGACCTTCCTTGCCGTAATCGTCGTTCTGGTAGAAAAAGGCGATTCTCTTTTTGCCCATCTTTTTGACGGCGTAATTGACCAGAATAGCAGCTTCATCAATATAAAGGGGATAGACTGCAAAAAGATACTTTGTGGGCGGGAAGGCCCAGTGGGTGGATCCGGTTGCAGGCCCCACCCATGGGACCTTTTTCTTATGCAGGTACTTCTTGACGGCCATACCCGGTGAAGTGCCGACGCCCGAAGCCATGGCAAAAACCTCTTTGTTTTCAACCAATTCTTTGCAGATGGCCTTGGTGCGGGGCGCCATATAGCCGTCATCCCTCAAAAAATACTTGATCTTTCTACCGTGTATACCACCCTCCGCATTGATCATGTCAAAGTAGCACCCGGATCCCCGGGCCACTGCTCCCCACAGGGCGGCGGGACCTGTCTGGGGTCCATACTGTCCAATACGGATCTCCGTATCCGTAACTCCTCTTTCGGCCTGTGCGGCAGGAATAAATGCCACGGA
>CAZENC010000594.1:0-1918 GCA_964513115.1 uncultured Desulfobacteraceae bacterium
GGTATAAACCGGGTACACTATTTACAGAATTATCCGTGGACATGGTTTACAGAATAAGGTATAGGCAGGAGGTAAAAGCCTATGCCTTGGAAGGAGACCTGTCCGATGGAGCAGAGGGTAGAAATGGTGGGTGATTGGCTGAAGAATGAAACATCGATATCAGAGCTGAGTGAGATGTATGGAGTCAGCCGGGTCACAATCTACAAGTGGTTGAATCGATTCCGAGCGGAAGGCCCAGCAGGCTTCCATGAGCGATCCAGAGCACCGCGTCAGCATCCTAATGCCGTTCCGGCTGAGATAGTTCAGATGCTTGTCTCCGCTAGGCTCAGTCATCCCAGGTGGGGCCCCAAGAAGTTACGGAGCTGGTTGAGTGAACAGCATCCTGATGAAGAATGGCCGGCATTAAGTACCATGAGTGTAATCTTCAAGCGGGAAGGTCTGGTAAAGCCCCGGCGGATCAGGCATACCGTGGGTGCTTATACACAACCGTTTCTGGAGTGCGACCATCCCAACAAAGTCTGGAGTGCCGATTTCAAAGGCCAATTCCGGACCGTGGATGGCAAGTTATGTTATCCGCTGACTATCACTGATAATTACAGCCGGTTTATTCTCTTGTGCCGGGGTCTGCAGCGGCCTACTCACGACCATGTCAAGCCTTGGTTTGAAGCAACTTTTCGAAGATATGGATTACCCGAAGCCATAAGAACTGACAACGGGTCGCCTTTCGCATCGGTGGGATTAGGAGGGCTTTCCCGCCTTTCGGCCTGGTTTATCAAATTAGGCATAAGGCCTGAAAGAATAGAAAAAGCCCATCCGGAGCAGAATGGTAGACATGAACGCATGCATCGGACTCTTAAAGAAGCCACTGCGACCCCGCCTCAAACCAACCTGGCTAAACAACAACAGACATTCAATCATTTCGTGGAAGAGTACAATTTTGACCGTCCCCATGAGGCTTTGGACATGCAGAAACCGGGGACTATTTACGAAAACTCAAAGCGAACATATACTTCTCGGATTGCCCCAATAAGATACGGCTCGGATATCATTGTCAGGACAGTTCGTGCCTGTGGTGATATTCGTTGGCAGGGAAAGAGTGTCTATGTCTCACAGGCTTTATCCGGAGAACAGGTCGGATTATTTCAGCTAGAAAACGAGCATAATTGGGAGATCAGCTATGGTTTTCAACGATTGGGTATCCTGGATGACTACTCATGGACAATAATAGTGTAAACCATGTGCACGGTATAAAGTGTAAAGAATGTCCCAAGTTGCACAGTGGACTCATGATGTCGCTGGCTGGAGAGGGGATAGGGGTGAGGTAGAACCACAACAATCAAGTGCAGATAAAACCATATTTTATATAGCTTTTTACTCCGCAAATGTGTGGATTTCCGTGGTTGTGTCCGGCAGGGGATGGGATAAAAGTCACATACAGCAATGTGCTCTCATAGTAGAATTCTGGTAAATTTACCGTGAAAGATTGATTGACTTTTTTAAAATTAGGAATATAATAACTGATTAAGGAGGGGACTATGGAACATAAATTACCTGATTTGCCCTATAACGGAGACGCACTGGCGCCTAATATCTCCGCCGAAACACTTGAATATCATCACGGCAAACATCATAAGGCGTATGTTGACAACCTGAACAAGTTGATTGCGGGTACTGAGTTCGAAAATGCTTCTCTGGAGGACATTATCCGGAAGGCATCCGGGGGCATATTCAACAATGCCGCCCAGGTTTGGAACCATACGTTTTACTTTTTTCAATTTAATACAAACTTTAGTATGGAAAAAACATATCGGACTTGGTTGGAGATATAGGCCGTCTTATGAGAATATTGTAATACTATGAAAAAGTAAAGATAAATATAATTTTTATGATGAAACGAAATCTTGCAGTAATGTAATAG
>CAZENC010000595.1:0-1916 GCA_964513115.1 uncultured Desulfobacteraceae bacterium
GAGAATTGTCTTAAGTGTCATAACCCGCATTACCAACTAAGTCTTGGGGAAGACCAGGGTCAATTTGATCCCGCTAAACCCCGCCATGAACAATGCGGTGCATGTCACGAGTCACGTACTTCTTTGCCGCCGCCCTCCGATGAAGACAGGGCCTGTCTAGCCTGCCATCGCACCGTTGACCCCAAGGATCCCCAAAGAAAAGACCAAATTTTGCGACTTTGTTTTCATTGCCATTCCTTGGGGGAAACCAGGGCTCAAGAAACGACCGGCAAGGTGGTTTCACTGATAGATAGCGGTGAATACCAGTCAGTTCCCCATGCCGGGATTGCCTGCACGGAGTGTCATCTCGAAGCCGATCGATTCAACCACGTTAACCAGAAGATGAAAAATTGCCGCCACTGTCATTTTCCCCATGACGAAAAGGTGGCCCATGATTCCCATGTGGGAGTTGCCTGCGAGGCGTGTCATTTGACCGGCGTGAAAGCCGTCAGGGATCCCGAATCAAAGCTCGTTCTCTGGGACAGGAAGAGTCCTAAAACCGGAGAGCATTCAAAAATCCATGAAATGCTCCCAGCTGGTGGCGAAACCGCATGCCGCAGATGCCACATCAAGGGCAATCAGGTCGGAGCAGCATCCATGGTTTTACCGGCCAAAAGTATTATGTGTATGCCATGCCATACAGCTACCTTTTCGGTGGGTGACACAACTACGATCCTTGCTTTTATCGTTTTTTTGGTCGGAATCGTAATGCTCTTTTCTTATTGGCTATCCGGGGCTAATCCCGGAGGAAGGCATGATGGCCCGATTGGCAGGCTTTTCGATCTGTTATGGAGCGGCATCAGAAACCTTTTTTCCCGCAAGATATTATTGATCGTCAAGGCAATGATCTTGGAGGTTCTTCTTCAGCGAAGACTTTTCAGACAATCCGGAGCGCGCTGGCTCATCCACAGTCTGATTTTTTTTCCATTCGTTTTCAGGTTTTTATGGGGTTTGATCGCCCTCATAACATCTCTCTGGGCGCCCGAATGCCCTGTGACCTGGCCCATGCTGGACAAGAACCATCCGGCGACCGCTTTTCTGTTTGACGTGACAGGGATTATGATTATTTTAGGTGCTGTCCTGGCCTTTATTCGAGGATTTCTTAAGAAGTCAGAAAAACTTCCCGGCTTGCCGGGACAGGATCGGCTGGCACTTAGCTTAATTGGCGGCATCGTGGTGATAGGTTTTATTTTAGAGGGCATGCGTATTGCCATGACAGGTAGTCCTGCAGGTGCGTGTTGTGCGTTTATTGGCTGTGCAGTCAGCGCCCTATTCTCAGATTCGACCGGTTTGACACAATGTTATGGATACATATGGTATATCCATGCCATCTTGACCGGAATATTTGTTGCCTATCTGCCCTTCAGCCGTATGTTTCATATTATCATGGGGCCTATAGTTCTGGCCATGCATGAGGTCTCGGAACATGAACATATCAGGTGATAATTAGGGCTTGAAGTTAACATGATTTTTGGTCCCGGCTTCTTAGCCTGCGGTTAATAAAAAAATTTAGAGATGAATTATGGATGAGAAAATAAAACAGGCCCTGATCGATATTGTGGGCGAAAATAATTACACAGACAGCCTGATTGATATGGTCTCATATTCTTATGATGCGTCTGAGTATTGCCAAAGGCCCTCGTGCGCAGTATGGGTTGAGACCACCGAGCATGTCTCGGATATTTTAAAGTTGGCCAACCGGGAATATATCCCGGTCGTCCCCAGAGGCGCAGGAACGGGTCTTACCGGCACGGCTATTCCGCTGAATGAGGCGATTGTCCTCGACATGAGTCGCATGAACAAAATCGTAAAGATCAGTATTGAAGATCGCCTGGTGATAGTTCAGCCTGGTGTGGTTTACGCCGATCTTGAGAAAG
>CAZENC010000596.1:0-1911 GCA_964513115.1 uncultured Desulfobacteraceae bacterium
CAAACTACCCTTCTAAACCTAATCTTCAAAATATTCTATCAATGTGGTTTATGTTTTCAAGTTTTAAAGGTCATGGCGGTTATACCGGTTCCAATACAGTCTGGATCGATGAGATCACGCTGGAATAAACTCTCCCAAAGAGTAAATCCTGATAGTGTTATTTTAAGCTATTGCTCGAGAATGCCCCCTCCGTTATCAGTGACGGCGGCCATGATAGAAGCGGGGGTGATGATGCCAGTTGCGATACGGCCTTCCAAAGTGAAAAGAAAGGCTAGGCCATCCCCACCACCCGTAGTAATAAACAGGCGGAGGTGGTGGAGCGGGGTAATACCTGACTACCGGAGCAGGAGGATCGCAGACCTCTTCGACCGTTTCCTTTACCAACTTGCCATTCTCCCAGATCCGTTTGCGCACTCTCCTGCAGTTGGGGTCATTTGTCCCTTCGGGAACGGCCTCAATTGCATGCCCGCTTTTATCATAATAAATCACCGGTTTGCCATACTGGGCTGCGTCTCTGGCCGCCTGATAATCCTGATCAGCCGCATTTCCGACCAGGGCCCCAATAATGGTTCCTGCAGCCAGACCGATTAAGGTCCCCTCTGTATTTCCTCCAATCGCCTGGCCGATAAGAGCGCCCGTACCTGCTCCTACTGCGGCTCCTACCTGGGTATTGTACCCGTCATTTGGATAGTGGGCGCATGAGACAAAGAAGAAAGACAAGGTAAGTATCAATATACCTATATAATATTTTCTCATTTTCCCCTCCAAAGAATCACCTGTTCTCTTTTATCGCCTTCAAGCTGCTTATTACCAGCAACCCCTTAAAATGGCCGATTCACAAAAAGTCCAGTTATGTCTATTATAAAACAAGCTTTTCCTCTTGTCCAAATCATTCTCCGCTAACGATGTGGGCGTCCACGTTTGTCTCTGTAGTCCCGATGTTTAGGGGGCGGAGGGCGATGATACATATGACTGCGATAGTGAGGTCTCTGCCTGTAGTAGTGGTAAGGTCCAGAGTATGGCGGCCAGGCGATAACGAAGTTGGTAAAAAAGTGAGGCTGATGATAACCGGAGACCACTACGAACCCGGATTGATGCCATCGTCCCCCGGCTGAGGCACAAGGTATAAAGAATGCGAGGCATAAGGCCGTAGTGAACAATATGATCAAGATATTTTTTTTATTCATTTTTCTACCTCCTTTTCTTTCTGTTTTTTGTTTCTGTAACCGCAAATTACGTGCCAGAGGCTCTCAATTCATTTTAACCGTTTGAAATTACTTATAATTAGCGAGAAACAATAACCAGCGGAATCGAATGAATCAAAATGATTTCAGGTAAGATATGTCGAAAAAAACCGTATATTCGACATATTTGTCGAAATGCCATGATTCTCGTTTTCGGATGCATAAGAAGCAATTCCTTGACTTTTATGTACTCACTGAAAACAAGCATTCGGAAGGCAGGCAAACAAGAGAAAGAGCTGTAACTTTTCGGTAAAAATTTTCCGTGAATAAATTGTTGAGCACTGATTGTTCAGTCCAAAGCTGTCATAAATCAGGCTGCTGCTCTCCGCTTTTTCCTACTTTGGGAAATATGCCATTTTGCGCAGCAATTTATGACATTGGATTAATAAGATCAGGATGATATATGAGAGCAGTATGAAATTCTATTTGGCTGTAATGGTGGCAAGCTGTACCAATATCCGACTTCTGCTTTTAAAAGCCATCTTGTAAAATCCCCGAAACCTGCTCAAGGTCGGAAATGGGTAAAGATCCCGGATGGCGGTAAAAGCCTAAAGACCGTCTATCAACCCCTCTTGCATTGCAGTAAATTTTTTAAAGAGGTCGAGAAGGGTCTTGCTATAGGGAAAGCCCGCCTTGTAATGGACCTCACAGGGAAAGGAGGCGCATC
>CAZENC010000597.1:0-1903 GCA_964513115.1 uncultured Desulfobacteraceae bacterium
CGGAAATATCGACTTCTCGCCGTACCCGCCGCGATCGGCAGGGAACTGAAATCTGCATCTCCACGGTAAGGGATTGATCCGCATGCCAACTGAGCCGACGAGCGCCGTTCGTGCCACACCCCAACCGGCAAAGTTCTCGCTGGCGGCGAACTACGATCCGGAACTGGTTACGGCGCTCGCCGCGTACCCGGTGGATGAAGTTTACGGCAAGTTCCCCAACGACGGTGTCAGCGGCGGCCGTCCCCGCTATCTGGCGACACCGCTCTCTGAAACAGATCTGCGGCATTACATCAGCCTGCTCGATCGTCATGGCATTGCCTTCAATTATCTCCTGAACGGGGCCTGTTTCGGCAACCGCGAATGGACACGCCCCTGGCAGAAACGGGTGAAGGCCTTGCTGACCAAGCTGGGCGACTTGGGCGTGCGACGGGTCACCGTATCCACCCCCTTTCTTCTGGAACTGGTCAAACGCTGTTTCCCCGAGTTCAAGGTAAGAGTTGGGATTTATGCCCAGGTGGACACGCCCCGGCGCGCCCGCTTCTGGGAAGAGCTCGGGGCTGATGACATCACGCTGGAGAGCTTCTCGATCAACAGGGACTTTCGCCGACTGGCGGCTATCCGCCAGTCGGTCCGTTGCGGTCTCCAGCTGATTGCGAATCACGTCTGCCTCCTGAACTGTCCGCTCCAAACCTATCATCAGAACGGTTTCGCACATGCATCTGACGACACCAGCACACTTTTTATCGACTACTGCTTCCTGCGCTGTTCGCGGTTGCGTTTGACGGATCTGTCGCAGTTCATCAAAGCGGCCTGGATCCGGCCGGAGGATCTCGCCGTTTATGAAGCGATGGGATACACGACATTCAAGCTTCTGGAACGGGGGATTCCGTCGGTGGAACTGCTGCGGCGCGTCAAAGCCTACAGCGAAAGGCGGTTTTCTGGTAATCTGGCCGAACTGCTGCTGTCGTATGGCTTCAAGGAGCCGATCCGCAAGGAATCGCTCTGGACTCTGCGTCACTTCTGGAAGCCGCGACAGGCGAATCCGCTGCGACTGAAAGCGCTGCTTGACTTGGCGCGCCTGCAAGGCATGCTCTCGCCGCTGCCGGAGTGTCCGATCCGGGTGGATGCGCGGCAGATTCCGGAGAATTTCCTGGAAGGTTTTCGCGACCGTGACTGCGCCTTTATGGACTGCCAGGATTGCGGCTATTGCGAGCGGATTGCCGCGCAGGCCGTTTCGATCTCGCCCGAGTACCGCACCGAAGTGTTGAGAAAGTACGCGGAATTGGACGATATCATGGTAACGGGAGGGTTCTGGGGTGTTTGACTCGCGCGCTACGGCAACGGAGTTTCTGGACCGGCCAGACTGTGATCCGGCGCTGGCCGCCGCCAGTTACCGGTTCATGGAGACGGTCAATGGTTGCTTCGGCGGCATCCGGATGGTCCGGCGTTTTCTGGCCACCGAAACGAAGAGGCGCCATGCCGGTGCCCCCCTGCGCATCCTCGACATCGGCTCGGGAAGTTGCGACATCCCGCTGGCGGTGAGCCGGTGGGCGGGCGCGCGCGGCATCCCTCTGCACTTCACCTGCCTGGAAAAGGCCGGCCACGCGGTTGACATTGCGCGCGGGGAGCTTGTCCGAGCGGGTAATCCGTCGGTGCAACTGCTTCAGGAGGACGCCTTCATCCACCAACCAGCCGAACCGTATGATTGTGCCGTGGCCTCCATGTGCTTCCATCATTTCAGCGATGCACAGATCCTCACGCTGCTGCGGAGGCTGCACGGTTTCGTGCTCAACAGCGTGCTGATTAACGATCTCCGGCGCTCGCGACTGGCGTATCTGGCGGCAAGACTGCTGTTGGCCGCTACGCCGGCAGAGGTCCGGCATGACGCCCTGCTCTCCATCCG
>CAZENC010000598.1:0-1568 GCA_964513115.1 uncultured Desulfobacteraceae bacterium
AAGGGGTTTCTGATGAAACCGCTGGACATGCGGGATTTGGCCAATATGGTGAGGAAGGTGTTGGATTGACGCTTTAGTCCGAAGTCCAAGGTCCAAGGTCCAAAGTCACGAAGGAAGGACGAAAGACGATTGATGGCCGTTACTCCAATGACTAATGACTAATGACGGCGAAGCCAAATGACAGCGAAGCGCTGCATGAAAAATGATACCAAAAAATTCCCTTATCTTATTGTTCTTACCGTCGAGTCAAAATGCTGCGTTCCTATATTTATGTTGACAGTCTGGAACTCCATTTGTTTTACTGCCAGATCTAATCTTAACTGTTTCGGGCTGAGGCGCTGTAACTCTCGGCCCGGGTTTGCAATCAATTATCCATGAGGGTCAAGGAGTTAGAGAAGGAATGCGCCGCGCAAGCGGAAGGGGGGGGTGTTAAGAAGTCAAATGGCCAAAAAAATAGCAGGTGACCAACAAATCACATCAGCAGGGAAGATACTGGTAGTAGACGACGAAGAAGATTTTCTCTGGGCAATGGATACAATGCTTCAGAAAGCTGGATACAGCGTGATTCAAGCGAAAAACGGGGAGGCAGTCCTAAAGTTGCTGGAGAAAGATATCCCTGACCTAATTCTTATGGACTACCGGCTACCGAACCGAAACGGGTTGCAGGTTGCCGCTGAGGTGAAGCAGCGGATTCCAACAGTACCCATCATAATGCTCACTGGGTATGCGGAAGTGGAGCCCGCAGTTGAGGCCATGAAGATGGGGGTATATGACTACGTTACAAAGCCCATAAACATTGACGACCTCCTCTTTACCATCAAACGTTGCCTGGAGAAGCAGGATCTTATAGAGGAAGTGGGGCGTTTAGAAAAGGCGCTGGAGGAGTTTGAAAGGCTTATCACCACCATATCAGCACGCTTCATTAACCTTAGCTCAGATCAGATTGACAGCGGGATCAGAGAGGCACTGAAACAAATCGGAGAATTTGCCGATGTGGACCGGAGTTACGTCTTTGTGTTTTCCGACAACGGAACAAAAATAGATGATACATATGAATGGTGTGCAGAAGGTATTAAGCCACAGCCTCAAAACCTCAAAGAGATTTCGATAGATGATCGGTTCCCCTGGTTTGCAAAAAGACTAAAGGAGCTTGAGGTGGTCCATGTCCCTTGTGTTGCTGATGTTCCGCCGGAAGCAAGTGACGAAAAGAGCTATTTCCAAATGCAAGACGTTCAATCTCTGCTGGCCATTCCAATGACATATGGTGGGGCTCTTGTTGGATTTATGGGATTCGATTCAGCGCGTGCGAATAAAAAATGGACGGAGGGCATCATCGCCCTGCTTGGAGTAGTGGGAGAAATATTTACGAATGCCCTGGAGAGGAAGCGCACCGAGGAGGCACTGCGGCTGAGCGAGGAACGTTTCCGAACCATTGCAGACTTTACCTATAACTGGGAATACTGGACTGCACCGGATGGGCAGTATATCTACATTTCGCCATCGTGCGAACGTATCACCGGGTATAGCCCCGAGGAATTTATGTCTGACCCTGGCCTGTTTGAAAAAAT
>CAZENC010000598.1:1578-1896 GCA_964513115.1 uncultured Desulfobacteraceae bacterium
ACGACCATTCGATCGTTGTTAGTCATATTCGCGGAGAGCAGAACCCGGAAGAGCTATTCCCCATTGACTTTCGCATCATCAACCGCAGCGGGGAAGAACGCTGGATCAGCCATAACTGCCAGCCGGTTCATGGCATTGACGGGCGGCATCTCGGCCGGCGAGGCAGTAACCGTGACATTAGCACACGCAAACAAATGGAAGAAGAACTCCTGAAAGTAAAAAAGGTTGAATCCCTTGGCGTGCTTGCCGGCGGCATTGCCCATCAGTTCAACAACGCCCTGAGCGGCATCACCGGCCATACCGAATTGCTTGAGATGG
>CAZENC010000599.1:0-1886 GCA_964513115.1 uncultured Desulfobacteraceae bacterium
ACAAGGTACTGGTCAAACAGATCGGCTATTTTTTGCGAAATCTGAAACAGCTTCATGCCATTTTTATCATCGACCATATACCTTTTCATGCTTTCATAACCCGGTAAATGAATGGATGACTGCAAGACATTCATAATCTTGAAGGTCATGGCAACCGGATCAAACGGGGAGTCTTCCGGCAGATCGGGAATTATTTTTTTAACAATTTCATGTAAAAACAGGTTGGGAAAAAGAAAAGAACAGTTGGCGCAAATGCCGTTGTGCCCGGCAATCTCTATGGAAACCCAGCGCTCCATTCCCCTGCTCTGAACAACGATAATCTCAGAAGAAATCGGAGAAGATAGGGGATCTCTGACAATCCGTGCCAGTTGTTGGGCAAGGATCTCCATGTGGTTACTTGTATATATTTTAAGGTTATGCATGGATAGTCCTATATTGACAATCTATCACCTTTCTGTAAGGATTGTAAAGAGGACACTACCCTGTAATTTTCTTGACTTCGGCCCGGTTTTTTTCGTGAACCCTAAATTCAGATTTTAGGTGTAAAGGGATTATGAAATATAAATCCAGGACAATCACTTTAATAATGACGGCATTCCTTTTTATTGTCATAGGTGCGCCATCTGATGCAAGAATCGTAACGGATCAGCTGGGACGTCAGGTAACGGTTTCGGATAAACCTCGACGTGTTGTATCCCTTGCACCTAATATCACTGAAATCATTTATGCCCTGGGTCAGGAAAATCTTTTAAAAGGCGTAACCTTATATAGCGACTTTCCCCCTGCCGCCGTGAGTCTCCCCAAAGTGGGCTCTTATGTACAGCTCAATTTGGAAAAAATAGTGGCGTTAAAACCTGATCTTTGTATCGCTATCAAGGACGGCAATCCCAGGGTGGTCGCCCGCCGTCTGGAATCTTTTAACATACCCGTCTATGCGGTAGATCCTAAGAATCTGGAAACGGTCATGCAAACCGTTCTGGAAATCGGCAACCTTCTGAATGCCAACCAACGGGCCGACTTCCTCGTGCAACGCATGCGGTCCCGGGTTCTTAAGGTTAAATCCCTGGTGGCAAAAGCCGCATACCGGCCCCGGGTCTTTTTCCAGATCGGTATTTCCCCTATTGTATCTGTGGGAACCGATACCTTTATGCATGAGCTCATCGTGCTTGCCGGCGGAAAAAACCTTGCCCAAGGGCCGGTTGCCTATCCGCGGTTCAGTCGGGAACAGGTTCTTGTCCTCTCCCCGGAAATATTAATTATCACCTCCATGGCACGCGCCGCGGTATTTGAGAAGGTCAAGGCAGAGTGGAGCCGCTGGCCAAATATGCCTGCAATTCGAGATCATCGCATTTTTCTTGAAGATTCCAATTTTTTTGATCGCCCCACGCCACGGCTGGTGGACGGTCTTGAGTTGCTGGTCAAACTGATACATCCCGAACTTTTTGATGAAACGCAGTGAATACTAAAACACCATTGCTCCTAAAACGACTGTCGGTTATTTCGTTATCTCTTTTACTTGTATTGCTTATAGCAATGTTTCTGGGGATTTCCATGGGATCAACCACTAGTGGAATCAAGGTGGTTTTTCAAAGCTTGTTCAAAGCAAAAGAATCGGACCCCATGCTGGATACCATCATCTGGCAGATTCGCTTTCCACGGGTTCTGTTGGCAACCCTGGTTGGCGCCGCCCTCTCACTGGGAGGTCTTGTTTTTCAGGCTCTGCTTCGCAACCCGCTGGCTGAGCCTTACATCCTTGGAATTTCAGGGGGGTCGGCCATCGGAGCCATCATCGGAATCCTTATCGGATTCTCCAGATTTCCCGGGGTAAGCCTCATGGCCTTTGCCGGAAGTATCGCCATACTTCTGCTAATTCTTGTCATGTCCTC
>CAZENC010000600.1:0-1882 GCA_964513115.1 uncultured Desulfobacteraceae bacterium
CATCGTCATGGCGATTGTGGGCGTGATGATTGTGGCGATTCTGGTTGTCGCGGTGCTCATGCAGCCGCTCTCCGGCGACCTGACGCGCATTGGGGGGTACCTGGAAAACGACTTCGGATGGCAAGCGCCGCAGGAGTGCTTCGCCACGCCCCGCTACACGAGCGGTGCAAGCCTTGCCGACTACGACCGCTACTACGACGTGGTGGTCATCGGGGATTCCTTCTCCGAAAGCGAGGGACGTGCCGCGTGGCAGGACTACTTCGTGATCGAAACGGGCCTCACGCTGCTCTCGCTGCAGCGGGAGCAAGTGCGCGAGGGCCAGTTGATCGGTTCACGGGCCTATCGCGAGCACCCGCCGCGGTTCCTGATCCATCAGTTGGTCGAGCGCAACCTGTGGACGGAGCATCGCGGCCATGCTTCGGACGTGGCGAGCCTGCCGGACAACACGCCGTCGGTGCTTCCAGCGTGGGCGCCCCTGCGTCTGGCTCCCCAGGCAGGGGTCCCGGACATGCGCGTGCGCTACGAGCCGCGCAGCGGACTGCCGCACGTGAACCTGGATGCGGCGGGGAACTACATCTACAAGACGCTCCTGCGAAACGTCTTCGGCATCAACCCCACCAAGGCCCTAGCCCTCGATCTGCAGCGGGAAGGGCTGTTCTCCAGCAAGGAGGCCGGCACCCTTCTCGTGTATGACGATGATCTTCTCAAGCGATCCTGGAGCGATCGGCAGTTGGCCACCATCGCGGCCAATCTACGCACCCTGCAGGTGCGGGCGCAGAGCAACCGGCAGACGGTGTTCGTGGCCATGATCGCCCCCGACAAGATGACGGCCTACGAAGCGTATCTGAACCCGCCGTATGATGATCTGAGTATCATCGCCGACCTGGCAGGGCACGGTGTTGATCTCCATCTCCCTCGATTGGACCTCGCACTCCAGGATGCGATTGCATCGGGCACGCTGGACGTCTACCTGCCCGACGACACGCACTGGGGTCACGCGGGTTGCAGGATCGTCGTGGGCGCGATGGTCGAGGAGTTGGAGCGCCTGGATTGGGTCGCGCGGGCTCGGGGCGAAGAGTGAGGCGTGCGCGCCACCGTCGACCCCGCATCACCGGATGCACATGACCATGCGGGTTTCGCCGCGGATCCCGTCACGGACGACGCACAGGTAGTACGCCCCTGCCGGCACCAACCGGCCGGTTTCATCCCGACCGTTCCAGATCATGGGGGTGATGGCTTGTGAGGTCCCCACCATGTGTAGTTGTCTGACGACGCGTCCCGCGGCATCCAGTACGTCAACCCTGGCGGGACGCGAGCCGCGCACGGTGAAGGCCAGCTGATCGCGGAAGGGGTGCGGACCCTCTAGAACCAATGCGGACGCCGAATCCCAGGCGGGGGCATCCGACGTGTGCGGATAGCCGAGGAAGATGTCCACGAGTTCCCCTTCGCGGCCCGGCACGGCCAGATCCACCACGCCGTCCGCGTTCAGGTCAACCGCCAGCGGTTGGATGGGGCGCTCCGGCGCCTCCATGGTCAATTGCACCGTGAAGTGGGCATCGCCGTCGTTCCTGAGAAGCACCCACAAAGAGGCTTCGGCGTTTGTGACGACGAGATCGCGGTCGCCGTCACCGTCATAGTCGATGGGCGCCAGCCCCCGCAGCTTGTCGTCGATCCCTCCACCGGTCGGATACTTCTCGGGCGGTCCCACCTGGCAATCGGCCTGCATCCTGAAGATCACCACGTGCGCGCTGTCCTGGGTTGCCACCGCGATGTCCGGCAGCCGGTCGCCGTCGAAATCCTCGACGAGCAGTCCGAAGGGTGCGGTCAAGGCTGCCTGTGTGGCGATGGAATGACGGGTTTTCCATCCTTCCGCTTTCATGTT
>CAZENC010000601.1:0-1875 GCA_964513115.1 uncultured Desulfobacteraceae bacterium
TTCTGATCAGCTCGAATCCTGTAATGACCCGAGGCAATGCAAGGGAGGTTTACCGTGCCCTTGAAAAGGTGGAATTCATGGCTGTATCCGACTTTTTTTTAACACCGACGGCCGAACTTGCAGATATTGTCCTTCCTGCTGCCACATGGCTGGAGATGGACTATATCGCAGACTTCTGGAAAAGACACGGACATATCTTTCCCCGGAGAAAGGTCATCCAGATAGGTGAGTGCAAATCAGATCATGAGATGCTCAATGCCCTCGCCCACAGGGTAGGACAGGAAAAATACTGGTGGGATGATTTTGAAGGGGGCTTGGACTATATTCTGGAACCCATGGGGATTACATGGCAGGACTTCAAAAAAATGGATTTCATCAGGGGAGAAGTAAAATATCAGAAGTATAAAGAGAAAGGATTTTCCACCCCTACAGGAAAATTTGAACTTTATTCGACTCAGCTTGAAAAATGGGGCTATGATCCCCTTCCCCAATACCGTGAAGCGCCGGAAAGTCCTGTGAGTACCCCGGAATTATACAAAGATTATCCTTATATCCTTATTACCGGAAGGAGACTGCCAGGTTTTTTCCATACGGAAAATCGACAGGTGCCCTGGCTGAGAGAGCTTCACAGGGATCCGGTTGTCGAGATCCATCCCGAAACCGCAAAGAAGGAAGGGATAGAGGAGGGCGATTGGGTTATTATCGAATCACCTCGTGGCAGGATAAGGCAGAGGGCAAAGTTTTTCGCGGGTATGGACCCAGGCATTGTTTCAGCCGAGCATGCCTGGTGGTTTCCTGAAAGGACGGATCCCGGGCACGGCTGGGATGAATCAAATATCAATATTCTGACGGATAACGCCTATGAAGCGTGCGACCCGGCAATGGGGGCAACCCACGTTAGGACGCTTTTGTGCAGGATATTTGCTGAAAAGAAATAGGAGGCTCCTCATGAAAAAACATGCTCTGGTGATTGACTATAAGTCCTGCTGGGGATGCAAGACCTGCGAAGTGGCCTGTAAACAGGAGAACGGTGCTGCTGACGGAATCAAATTGATCTATGTGTCAGAAGACGGACCGAACTTGGTTGACGGAAAGCTGGATTTTGTTTTTCAGGTGAATGTATGCCGGCACTGCGATGATCCCCCCTGTGTTGATGCATGCCCGGAAGAGGCTATTACCAAAAGGGAAGACGGTATTGTTGTAATGGATTATGATAAGTGTACCGGATGTGAATCGTGTATAGAGGCCTGTCCTTATGATGCCATAGCCTTTGACCCGGATAAGGGTATCGCCCAAAAATGCAATCTCTGTCATCACCGGGTGGATAAAGGCCTTTTGCCGGCGTGTGCCGACAACATCTGCCTGGCACACTGTATCTTTTTTGGAGATCCGGAGGAAATTGGCCAAACGGCAAAAATATGCTTATAGGGGGGAGTGACATGTTCTGGGATGAGAAGACCGAGTGCCTGTCTCGGGATGAGATGAGAGGTATCCAGCTGAAGAGTTTGAAACAGACGGTGAAATATGCCTTTGATAACGTTCCGTTTTACAAACAACTTTTTGACGAAAAAGGTGTCCGTGCGGAGGATATAAAAACGATCGAAGATATCTCCCTGCTTCCTTTTACTACAAAGCCGGATCTCAGGGATAATTATCCCTATGGACTGTGCGCAGTACCACAATCCGATATTTTAAGACTACATGCCTCATCCGGAACTACCGGAAAACCTACGCCGGTATTTCACACGAAAAGAGATCTGGAAAACTGGGTCGATTGTATGGCCAGGAATTGTTATATGGCCGGTATCCGCCCGGATGACGTGTGCCAGATCGCATTTGGATATACCCTTTTTACAGGGGCATTCGGTCATCATT
>CAZENC010000602.1:0-1874 GCA_964513115.1 uncultured Desulfobacteraceae bacterium
CATTTGCACTCCTCGTGGGCAGCATTATGGCATTTGCGATCTTTGGTAAGGGTACTGAATTTTTTCCCGAATCCGAGCCCAGACGTGCCTATATCCATATCAAGGCACCGGAAGGGACCAACCTGGACACCTCAGACAATTTAGTGGCCCAGGCCGAAGAGATCGTTTCAAAATATGAAGATATCCGGTATGTGATTTCCAATATGGGCTCCATAGGAGGTGATCCATTCTCCCAGGGAGGCACAGGTACCCATATCAACCGTGTAGCCCTTGATTTCAAGGATTTCCATGAACGCTCCATTCCGTCTTCCGAGATCGTGAAAGAAATAAGGGATAAGGCTCTCAATGCGATCAGTGGAGCCGAAGTCCAGGTTGAAAAGGAGGAGGAAGGCCCGCCTACCGGTCCTCCCGTAAATATTGAGATCACAGGAAAAGACATCTATGTGCTGGGGGACCTGTCTGCCCGCATACGGAAAAAAATAAAAGACATACCCGGCCTGGTTGATCTAAAAGATAACTTTGTCAAGGGCAAGCCGGAAATCAGGGTTCAGGTGGACAAGGAAAAAGCAGCGCTTCTCGGACTGGACACCTACACCATCGCCTATACGGTAAAAGCGGCCATAAACGGCGTCAAAGTGGGCGTCTTCCGCGAGGGAAAGGATGAATACGACATCATTGCCCGGCTTCCGGACAAGGACCGCCATTCAATGGAAAGCCTCAAGCGAATTACTGTTTCAGGACCCAAGGGAGAACCGGTTCCCCTTACGAGCCTGGCCAAGGTTTCATTGGCCAGCGGTGTGGGGGCCATCATGCGGCTCGATCAGAAAAGGATAGTAACTGTTTCCGGCGATGTATCCGGCCGCCTTGCGAACGATATCATCCGGGATATTGACTCCCGGCTTTCTAAAGGTTTTGATTGGCCCCGTGGGTATTCATACCGTTTCACCGGAGAGCAGAAAGAACAGGAAAAGGCCACGGATTTTTTAAGCAAGGCCTTTGTAGCAGCGCTTTTTCTCATCTTTATCATTCTTATTACCCAGTTTAACTCTTTTGTGACACCTTTCATTGTTCTTACCTCGGTTCTCCTTTCCCTGATCGGTGTCTTCTTCGGCCTCCTGGTCACCGGTACGGCCTTCGGTATTATGATGACCGGGATCGGCGTTATCAGCCTTGCGGGTGTGGTGGTTAATAACGCCATCGTACTCATCGACTATTATAACCGGCTTATGGCAAAGGGGCTCACATCCTTGGAGGCCCTAAAACAGGCAGGCATGGTGAGGTTTCGTCCTGTGATGTTGACCGCCATTACTACCATCCTGGGACTCCTGCCCATGGCGACCGGAATTAGCTTCGACTTTCGCAAACTGGCCTGGGACATCGGCGGTGAATCATCCCAATGGTGGGGACCCATGGCCGTGGCCGTAATTTTCGGCTTGGCCGTGGCCACCGTGCTTACGCTGGTGGTGTTGCCGGTTCTTTGCTCCCTGGCCAACAGCCTGAATAGGGGGCTCAAGACAACAAACGCACAATGAGCGAGGCCAAAACTTCTTCGGGACAATACCTTGCCTATGCGCGTGCTTGACAGCGGACCCCCATTTTCTTATTCTTTAGGATATGGCAAAATGAGTGGCGAATAATAGGATTCTATTTTTTGCTGGGTATACATTTTCCCTTTAAGGAGGCCTTCGGATGACCCTAAATAGAAAAATCACGGTCCTGATTTTTATATGTTTAATTGGGCTTTTCTATCCCTGTATGCGGGTGTCAGCAGAGGAAATTCAGAGTGAGTACTGCTATACAACCCTTGAAACCGAACCCCTCATGGTTGCCAGCGAAATCTCATATGCCCTGGCCTTGAGAAAAGCGGTTAAGGA
>CAZENC010000603.1:0-1850 GCA_964513115.1 uncultured Desulfobacteraceae bacterium
CTGTAAGGGCCCGGCCGGAAATGAACGATTCATTAACCGAAAAGGAACTTCCATTGCCGTAAAAAAACCCTCTGTGTAAACCAAGAAGTGCTGGAATAAATGATACGGCCCGCACTTGATCGGCGCCTTGGTCGCATTTTTGCAATCCGATACCGATCATGGTTGCGCTTGGTTTCAATCTGCCATATGCCTCCCCTAACTGCTCAATGTATTTCCAGGCAACGCCGGTGGTTCGCTCTGTCCTGTCCGGAGTCCATTTGTCGGCCTCTGCCTTCAGATGCTCAAAACCGATAGTCCATTCTTTAATGAACTCCAGGTTTATGTAGTCGTTTCGGATTAAGTAATTGATTATTCCGTAGGCTAAGGCAACATCACTTCCAGGCATCGGTTGAATCCAAAGATCGGCGCTTTTTGCAGTTTTGCTTTCTCTTGGGTCTATAACAATAATTTGGGCGCCTCGTTCTCTGCGGGCCTTTTTAGCAAGGGCCCACATGTGCGGTGAGCTCACGGCAGCGTTAAAGCCCCAGAACACGACAAGATTCATCGAGGGAATCTCGATGGGCTTTATGCCATAGCTCTCGCCATAGTGCAAAGCCAGTGCATCATGTCCCGATTTGCTGCATAAAGCCCAATCCGTCTGGGTAGCGCCAATATTATTCCAGAGTCTTTTGGGAAATACTGTCGTTAATAACCCCATGTTTCCGGCGTAATCCAGATATAGCACAGATTCTGAACCATGCTTTTCAATAGTTTCACCGAGCTTCTGCGATACTACGTCCAGAGCTTCTTCCCAGCCGGCCTTCTCGAGGTGTTCGCCATTACGAAGGAAAGGATTTTCAACTCTATTCTTATAGAGCCGGTTATGATCCTTAGCGCCCCTGGGGCAGGTAAAACCCTGTGTTATTGGATTTGTCGGGTCACCTTTTATGGATAGAATCTGTTCTGACTCTCCAAGTGTGACTATTAATGAACAGGTGTCATAACAGTCCCGAGCACATACAGTCGAAATTTCTTTCATTGTTTTAATCATTAGTATTTTGTTTGAATATTTTTAATCCGTAATAAAGAGTAATATAGCTGAAGTCACCCACCGGAAAAGCAATAATGGGGTTGTAAATGCGAAGTTTTATACGGGATTACGTTAATGCGAAAAACGCCCTGGCTTTTCCGGTCGGGTGAACAGACTGTTTCGACTATTTTTTAATTAAGCCGTGATTGCCTTAAGTTGTGCGGGTACTTTGTTCAGAATAATTTCTTTAAGGTCGATTTTGCGACTTGCATTATCAATGTCAATCCCTGTTATATGACCATCTTCATCATAGTCTATAACGACACCTTCGGATATTTCAATGCTTTCCGTGCTTGTTTTAGAAGATAAATCAATATAGAGTGAGTCTGTTTCAGGATAATAATTTAGTTTCATAGTCTGAACCTCCTATCAGGGAAGGCATTATGAATAGTCTTCTTATCATTAAGTGTTACTACTCTTAACACACGTCCACCAAGTTCTTTGATTTCTCCCCAAAATCGAAAACGGTTATGTTCTTGACGCTCAACCTTTATGGGATTTTCTATGACCTGAATACACCATTGCTTCTTTAAATAAGGCCGTTTTCGTAATACCTCATTTTAAAAATATTCCGTATAGTTATATTCCGACATAGATAAATGATAACTTATTTAGGTTAATGTGTAAATATTTCTTTGTCTCGTCGAACAAATAGCGTTTTACCCATCGCCCCTAAAAGTTAAGCCTGACAACATTGGCAAACCATAACGCTTCTTCGCTTCAAAAAGCCACTGAAGCCATCTTCGCCGATCCTTTGCAAATTTAAGCAAAACTCTATCTT
>CAZENC010000604.1:0-1833 GCA_964513115.1 uncultured Desulfobacteraceae bacterium
AATGCAATCAACGAGGCCGCCTATATGATCCAGGAAGGGATCTGCGACCGACCCCAGGACATGGATCTGGCCATGATCTACGGTACCGGTTTCCCTCCTTACAGGGGCGGCATTCTCCGTTACGCAGATGCATGGGGAACCCGCAATGTGTATGAATATCTTGTGAAGCAAGAAGCAGAGCTCGGAGTCCGGTTCAAACCTGCACCCCTGTTAAAGGAAATGGTTGAATCGGGAGACACCTTTTACAAAGAATAAGGAAACTTTTATGGCAGAGCGCTTTGCAAGCGAACGCAATCTGAAGTTCATGCTCTACGAGGTCTTCGATATAGAAGCCATGAGCCGGTACGAGTACTTTGAGGAGCACGACCGGGAGATTTTTGACCTTGTCCTTGAGACCGCACTCAGGATCGGCAAGGACCTGCTTCAGCCGACACTCCAGGAGATGGACAAAAACCCGCCGGAATTCGTTGACGGGCATATCAAGGTCCATCCGATGGTGCGGCCTTTTATGAAGGAATGCGGAGATGGGGGATGGATCGGTGCCGGCGCCTCCTTTGAGCTGGGAGGGCAGCAGTTCCCTCTCATGATATCGGCCGCCTTTCGGTTTATTCTTTCCGCTGCCAACTATTCCGCGAGTGTCTACCCTCTTCTCACCACCGGTGCGGCACATCTTATCGAGTCTTTCGGGTCGCAGGAGATGATCCAGACTTATATCCCGAAGATGTTTTCCGGAGACTGGCAGGGAACCATGGCGCTGACCGAACCACAGGCCGGGAGTTCGCTTGCGGAAATCACAACGCTTGCCGAGCCGACCGACCGGGGTTACTACAAGATGCGCGGCCAGAAGATTTTTATCTCCGCCGGGGAACACGATGGGGTGGAAAACGTCATACAGCTGCTGCTGGCGAGGATCAAAGGAGCACCACCAGGTGTGAAGGGCCTTTCCCTGTTCGTGGTTCCCAATAAAAGAATCCGGGGAAACGGAGAGCTGGTCCCTAATGACGTGAATGTCGCCGGGATCTACCACAAGTTAGGGTATCGCGGATCCCCGATAACCCAGTTGAGCCTTGGAGAAAAGGATAACTGCCGGGGGTACCTGGTGGGCCAACCCCACAAGGGGCTTTCCTATATGTTTCAAATGATGAATGAGGCCCGGATCGACGTGGGTCTGGGCGCGGCCGCCATAGCCTCGGCCGCTTATTATGCGTCCCTGGAATACGCCCGAGAAAGAATCCAGGGAAGAAGGCTGTCCGCAAAAGATCCCACCATGCCTCCTGTGCCCATTATAGAGCACCCGGATGTGAAACGTATGCTTCTTTTTCAGCGAGCCGTTGTGGAGGGTTCTCTTTCACTAATTTTTCAGTGCTGTGAGTATTCGGACATGATCAGGATTTCAGACGGAGAGGAGAAAGAACGATTTAGCTTATTGCTCGATCTGTTGACGCCTGCGGCCAAGACATATCCCTCGGAGATGGGCCTTGTATCGGTCAGCCTGGGCCTCCAGTGTCTGGGGGGATACGGTTACTGTGATGAATTCCCCTTGGAACTATATTACCGGGATGCGCGCATACACCCAATCCACGAGGGAACCACCGGTATCCAGGGGTTGGACCTCCTCGGTCGCAAGGTCATTATGAAGGATGGCAGGGCGCTTGAGCTTTTTCTTGAGGAGGTCGGAAAAACCGTACAGGCAGCGAAAAAAATTCCCGTGCTCGAACCCTATGCCCAAAGGCTACACGATGCCCGTGAAAGACTTGAGGAGGTCACCTCTCACCTGGTCCGGTTGGCGCTCAAGAAAAATCCGGAACTGTTTTTAGCGGACGCCACCCTTTA
>CAZENC010000605.1:0-1830 GCA_964513115.1 uncultured Desulfobacteraceae bacterium
TATCTTTTTTTTGCTTCCCCTTATTTGTCTCCTGAGATTGTTATATAGCCTAATCCCATTTACAAAACCACAGGAATTTTACCATAATGATCACCCTTTGACGCTTGTCAACCCCAAGCAGAGCGGCTATTAGATCGATCCACTTCCAAAAGTCCGTCTTTTGTTAAACAATCCATTACTCAAATACTACACAAAATAAATACCCATAAGTTTCTGAAATCTTTCTAATTTTTAAAAATCAGCACATTAAGGGTATTCTTACACATCCCCTTTCCACATTAATTGGAAAAGTTTCCGTAGGTCTTCCTCTCCGCAAACGCATGGGGTCGTTTGTATGTTTGGATCAGACATACCGAGTTTCAGCAAGGTGTCCATACCTTCATTCAGTTTCTTCTCTGTTATACCGGCCTCTTTCAGGCTTAAAGGCTCCCCTATTTTCCTTGCCAACTCCCTTATTTTCAGTATAAACTTGTGTATTCTTTCTAGGTCTGACTCGGCATCTATGCCCATAAACTTAGCTGCAGTGCTAAGCCTTTCCACTGGGTCAGGGGCATTAGGAATGGATGGGCTTGAGATGATATACTCAAGCGAGTAAGGCAGCGCTATCCCTACTGACCTTCCATGGGGCATGTGAAACAAGGCCCCGACCGAATGCGCCAATGCATGGGAAAGCCCGGTGTTACTATTTCCGAACCCTAGCCCTGCCATGGTGGCAGCATTCTGCATCTTCTCCCTGGCAATCAAATCGCTGCCGTCATGGCATGCCTTAGGAAGCCACTCAAAGGCAATTTTCATTGACTGCAGGCAAAGACCATCGCTAAAGTCAGTTTGCTGTGTGGATGTATAACCATCCACAGCATGCCCGATAACATCCATACCGGTGCTCGAGGTGAGGGCTTCTGGCATCCCTACCGTAAGTTCCGGATCGAGGACTGATATATCCGGGACAATATCATTATGTACGAGCATGATCTTTTTATGCCTAACTGTATCTGTAAGCACAGCCACCCACGTTACATCTGAACCGGTACCACTCGTCGTAGGGATTGATAAAAATCTGGCTTTCCGGCGCAAATTCAATTGGGCCTTTGGAGTAATAGCTCTATCTGGATCAGAAGACGCCAGATCTGGTCTCTCATAAAATACCCATGCTGCTTTCGCTGTGTCTATAACAGATCCCCCGCCAAAACCTATTATCCAATTGGGGTTAAAATCGAGGAGAAACTTGCTGCCGGCAAATGCCACTTCAATCGACGGATCAGGCTCTGAGCCATCCCAAATCTTTACTTCACACCCGGCAGCTCTCACCGTCTCTACGAGCTTGTCGCTAAACTTTACCATTCCTCTATCTGTAATTACCGCTGCCTTGCCGCCCTTAACTCCAAGCTCATAGCCTAATCTCTTTAAGGCGCCCCTACCAAAAATAACCTTTGGACTAAGAAAATATCGCACGTTTCTACTCCTTGTTTTGATAAACTTTTTCTTCTCAATCAACGGGTTTAGGGTTTTCATGCCCTTTCCTCACAGTTGAGCATTGTGATAAATATGCTTTCTGTCTTATCTCCGCCTTTGATTTTCCCCTTGACAGCCTCCCACTTAAAGGCTTCTTTTCCTCTCTTTTTTCTCGTGCCTGATGAAAAAGTGTATCCTGTCTACATTTTTTTCAGTAATCGCACTAAAATTTCCTCTCCACCCTTTCGCTAAAGAAGCGTCTATTTTCCTAAATAGTTATTTTCGAGTGCCTTGACCAGGTTGCTCATTGCTGTATAAAAAGGCACAGAAACCCCCATTTCACGTGCGTATTCCACCACTTTTCCACCTAAAAAATCA
>CAZENC010000606.1:0-1817 GCA_964513115.1 uncultured Desulfobacteraceae bacterium
GCGACCCCATCTCCTATCAGGCTTTAAATTTCTCGTTTATTATTCGTACGGCTACCCCAACACCGTCTTCTCTATTCATTGCGGCGCCGATTTTCCTTGCTTTTTCGGTCATATCGTCGGAACTGGCAACGCTCCTGATGCTTTTCGCAAGTTTTTCGGCTGTAACCTTCCTTCGTAAAAGCAAACCGGGAGCCAGGCCGATCCTTGACAGCTCACGCCCCCAGAATTCCTGCTCCGCGATGTGGGCCACAACAACCGATGGCTTCCCGGCAAGTGTGGCGGCCTGGGTTGTGCCGGCACCGCCGTGATGGACGATTAATTTGCAGCGCGGGAAAATTATCCTGTGGGGAGCGGGATGAACATAATAAAGGTCTTTGGAGGAACAAAACCCGCACTCTTGCCATAGTGGTGCCTGGATTATGGCTCGACGATCAGCCATTTTTGCTGCATCGGATAGTAAGGTAACATCTTCTCTTTGGGAGGGGATGTCGGTCTGCATGACGCTTCCAAAAGTCATGTAAACCGGTGCCTCGCCGTTCGAGAGAAACTCTTCGAGCCGTTCCGATAACTGTCCATCTATGGATAAACCCGGCGCGTCCAAAAAACCACAGACCTGATAATAATCGGGCCAATCATTTTGTCGCCTGCATATCTCAGGACTTACCGCGATTAAGGTCAATTGATGAGACGCCAACACACTGCCAACAAAGTCGTTTGTAGGCCTTAAGCCGTGCGCCTTTCTTAATCTGTCAGGGTATTTTTTCAGGCTCTTGTTAAGAATCAGCTTCAGTGCCCGCCACGTGATTCGGTTTCCCAAATGACCCAGGTTGGGGAAGCCGATGGGCGGCTGCCGGCTGGAAGGAACTGCGCTGTGCACCAGCATGACACTGACATGCGGGCGGCCTATCAATTCTGTCGCCGTTTGCAGTGCGTAGTGAAAGAAATGCCCTATTACCAAGTCGTTATCGAGGCAAAGTTTTTCCGCAGCCTGATACATCTCGGCCTCAACAGGCACGAAAAATTTTTCAATAACAGTTTTTATCTGTTTGACGGGGTTGGATTGAGCAAAAATATCTTTTCCGATTTTTGCGAGTTCTTCTTTGTCGTGAATCACGGGCGAGGCAACATTCTGAATCTTGACCCCTGAATTTGAGAGAGATGCATTAAAGTCTGCGCTTTCAATGCAAGTGATCAATAAAGTTACTTCATGCCCTGATGATTGGAGACCTTCTGCGAGAGCCAGTAACGGACGAATATCACCACGACTTCCCCATATTTGTATTCCTATTCTCATCCACTTCTCCTTGCTATGTATCAAAGCTCAACAAGTGATTATATGATTTTTGGTTTATGTAGAGACTCAATAAATTTTGCTGTTTAAATAGCAGAAAAATATAATCTTGAAATGGTTAGCTTGGTCCGATTAGCCCCCCCTCTATTCCTGAAATTTATCGCAACACATTCCCTGGCAAGTAGAATGATTTCCCATGGATAGAGAGTTCAGATAGGCGACCCCATCTCTCACTCGTAATGGGTCCACATACGAATGACCTTTACCGTATTGATATCATCTAGGATTTGGTAGACTATGCGATGCTGGATATTGATCCTTCTGGAACATGCACCGGCTAGATCACCAACCAATCTTTCGTATGGGGGCGGTGTGCGATAGGGATCCTCTTTAAGAATGGATAGGAGTCGTTCAGTTCGTGGCTTTAAACCAGAACGGGAGAGTTTTTTTGCATCTTTTTTGGCTTGTTTTGTATAAACCAAACGCCAACTCACCAGTCAAGCTCCTCTTCACACTCTTCAACAGG
>CAZENC010000607.1:0-1807 GCA_964513115.1 uncultured Desulfobacteraceae bacterium
CGGTGCCGGACACCTGGGACCGTATATTAAAAGCAGCCGAAGCCCTGCATGATCCACCCCTGATCTGGGGTTTGGAGGTCGCTACAGACCCCGGTGAGACCTATACTCAGCAGGTTTTCGAGCACTTCGCCCTGTCAAATGGTATTAAATTAACCGCGCCTTCCGGGAGTATTAATCTAAACACGCCCAATATGGTCAAGACGCTGATATTTTACAAAGCCCTTGCCAGGTATACCCCGCCCGGAAACATCAACTGGCTACACACCCGCATGGACTATCTTTCCGGGCGAGCAGCCATGATAATCTGGTCGCCTTTTATCTTAGATGAGTTGTCAGGGCTTCGTCGAGATCAGCCTGTGGTTCCTGATATGGCCAGAGGAGAACCCGGTTTTTTGGCCAGAAATACCGGCTTCGTATCTGTCATTCACGGACCCGGCGGCTCTGCTCAGTACGGCCAGGCAAACTATTTAGGTGTTACCAGGGATGCGAACAAGGCTGCGGCCGAACTATGGGTGAAATTTCTGCTGACGGACGGATACCTGAGGTGGCTGGCTATGGCGGCAGAGGGCAAATTGCCCGTGAGAAACGGGACCTTTGACGAGCCCAATTGCTTCATTAACGGCTGGATGAAGCTTGAATTTGGGGTAACCACACGGGCCAGGATTTCCCGTTTTTACGGAATGGACGTAGTGAAAACCATTGTATCGGGTCTGGATCGTTTTGATCGCTGGGGATTCGGCGAAGGGGAAGGTGCCCTCATCTCGAAAATTTATGGGACAAAGATCATACCGGAGATCCTAAAACGTTTTCTTGATGGAGAATTAAGCGAGAAGCAGGCCGCACGTATTATTGAAGATAGGGTGAAGGCGTTGCAGAAACATGAAAAGCCCACAGGACGGAGTTTTTCACAGTGAAATGAAACCGCGAATGCCAACCTATTTTGATAAAGAGGCCAGACTTGCCTTCTGGATGTTAGTCCCGACATTCACTGTCGTCCTGGTCTTTGTTATTTTCCCGGTGATCTGGAACTTGTGGCTGAGCTTTAAACCGGTCTCCCTCGCTGATCTTCGAGGTATGTCATTTTTAGAGTTCAATATGACCTTGGAGAATTTCAGGAAGGTTTTCTGCGACCCTGGCTTTTTGCCGGTCCTTAAGACTACATTGATATACACTGTCGGTGGAAGCCTTCTTTCTATTCTCTTGGGATTTGTGGCGGCACTCCTGGTCCACGGGCAATTTCCCGGCCGGAGTCTGTTAAGGGGTCTTTTTATCTTTCCATACATTGCCCCTGTGGTGGCAGTGACCTTCACCTGGAGTTTTATACTTGATCCACAGTTAGGGGTCCTTAACTGGTTGGCCGTAAACGGGGGCCTCTTGGCACAGCCAATCCCCTTTTTTTCGCAAAGGTGCCTGGAACTGGACATCATGGGAATAAGGTTGCCATTACCCCTTGCGCTCATATCAGTGATCCTGTTCGAGGGTTGGCGGTATTTTCCCTTTGCCTTCCTGTTTATTCTCGCGCGTCTCCAGGCCATACCGGATGAGCTCTATCACGCGGCATCCGTCGACGGCGCGAGTCCGTTTCAGAGGTTTTATCACATTACCCTGCCAAATCTCGCAACGGTCCTGTACACCCTCTTTCTTTTTCGGTTCATATGGACAATAAATAAATTTGACGATATCTTCCTTTTAACAAGAGGTCAGGCGGGCACAAAGGTTATGACCATTAAGGTGTATGATTACGCATTTGGTGAGTTCGATATCGGGGCGAGTTCAGCGGTGGCCATGGTCCTTTTTGGAATTCTGT
>CAZENC010000608.1:0-1781 GCA_964513115.1 uncultured Desulfobacteraceae bacterium
CCACCCGTCCTGCACGTTCCACCACCGTGTCAACACATTTGTTCACCGACTCATCCGAACGTACATCCAGAGGCAACACCTCTACACCGGGAATGGGCTCAACGCCTGGAGGATTGCGAGAAGTCCCAAAGATGGTGAAATCCCGCTGAACAAGCAATCGGGCAGTAGCCTCACCAATACCTGAAGAAACACCGCTAATAAGAAGCACTTTCTTTTCAGACATGTTGTACCTCCTCTCTTTTGACAGTAAGAATGATCATCATAAAACCTTTGCGGATTGGAAAAGGCATTTCGATTTCAGTTAGACTGCATAACTTGCTCTTCAGCCGCACGCGGAGCGCGTCGGCTGCAAAATGTGGTGTACGCCCCGAGTGCGGGATACATGACCGTCATGTCGCAGACCCCGGAATTTCAAATCGTCGGAGATATAAAGATTGATGTTCCAAACCCGCAGTTGTTGAAAACTGTAAATATAAAGGGCGTGCCCATTTTCACGCTTCATTCAAAGTGATAGTCCATTTCATTTTGGTAGATTGATCTTTACCCAACAAAATTTTATCCTTCTTGTTTTGCATCCCACTTTCCCATGTTTCTTAAATTCTCTACAATGGGGACAGCAAGTTCCACTAATTTGAGCTTGTCAACTTTTGTACTCCGGGTCAACGGCAGCTCCTTATCGGAAGGCCATATTTCAATATGCTGGGGTCTTTTATAAGAAGCAATGGACTTGCAGTGTTCCATCACATCTTCGCTATCCAGACTGACGTCTGCAAAAGGACGTACAAAAGCAAAAATCCCTTCATCAAAAAGCTCATGTTTCATGCCGATAACTTCCACAACATCAACCCCTTCCATTTGGGCAATATGCTCTTCAACCTCTCCCGGGAAAACATTGTATCCTTTTTGTTTGATAACAAATTTTTTTCGTCCGGAAAGATACAGGGCCTTATACTCGCCCATTTGTTTAAAATATCCCATATCACCGGTATAAAGTATTCCTTCTTTTGAAACAGCCTTTTTAGTTTCTTCGGGCTGATTGTAATATCCTAAAAATACGATGGGAGGATGATAACAAATTTCTCCAATCTCCTCGTCAGGCAATTCTTCTCCGGCTGATCCATCTGCTTTCATGGGCTTTCGAATGGATACCTCGGCCAGATCAGGGAAGGCTTGACCCACCTGGCCGGCCATCTCCTCAAGGGATATCCCGGCAGGTGTAAAGGTTGCAAAACCGGCATTTTCCGTCATTCCAATACCGGTTCCGAATTTTGGCGCCATGGTTGAAAGCTTCTTAAGAAAAGTTGTATCAACGGCTGATCCGGCATAGGCAACAAATTCAAGGCTTGAAAGATCATATGATTCATATTCCGGAAAATTCCAGAGCATTCGGAACATGGTGGGTATTTGTCCGATCACTTTGATCTTATGACGTTCAATGGCTTCCAGGGTGTTTTTGGTGTCAAATATCCTTAGAAGAACGGCCTTTCCCCCAAGAAACATGGTGGTCATAAATGTTTCTGTGACGCATCCGACATGGCTTGGCGGAAGATTTACAAGAATTGAAAAATCACTTTTGTCGCCTCCAAGGTCAATGCCTCTTTCCAGAATCTGGTTTTGAACAATAATATTTTCATGGCATAATACGGCCGGTTTGGGTTCTCCGGTGGTCCCGGTTGTGTAAATGATTAATGCAGGGGTTCTTTTGCCCACCTGTTTATATGCCTTATTAAGCTGTCCTGTGAAAATATCTCTCAGTTTCAACCACACCAGGCGCGTTTTAT
>CAZENC010000609.1:0-1760 GCA_964513115.1 uncultured Desulfobacteraceae bacterium
CATTCCGAGGCTGATGAGCGCCGATCCTGCCGATCTTTTGACTGAAGACAAGAGCAACCTCAAGAGCAACCTGGACCCGTTTAAAATCTGGGATGTCATGATGACCAATGAAAAGCCAGGCGGTCATGGGGAGAGAAGTGTCGCTGTTGGTGTTATTGACATGGCTTTGTGGGATGCAGTGGCCAAGATAGAGGAAAAACCCTTATATCAGCTTTTATCTGACAGGTATAATCACGGAAATGTGAATCAAAAGCTTTTTGTATATGCAGCAGGGGGTTACTACTATCCAGGCAAAGAATTAAAAGAACTTCAAAACGAGATGCAAGGCTACCAGGAACAGGGATATTCAGTAATTAAAATAAAAATCGGGGGAACTGATCTTAACCAGGACATTAAACGTATAGAATCTGTATTGAAATTGTTAGGCGAAGGTTCACGTCTTGCTGTAGACGCAAACGGTCGCTTTGGAATAGAAACTGCTATCAAATATGCCCGGGCCTTAGAACCTTATAATTTACGCTTGTATGAAGAACCTGGAGACCCGTTAGATTACGCATTACAAGCAGAGCTTTGCAAACACTACAGCAACCTAATGTCAACAGGAGAAAATGTTTTTTCAGTTCAGGATGTGCGAAACCTTTTACGCTATGCCGGTTTAAGACCTCATATCGACATCTTGCAGATGGATCCCGCTTTATCTTACGGCCTTGTCGAGTATTTGAGAATGCTTGATGCATTGAAAGAACATGGATGGTCTCCGCAGCAGTGCATACCCCATGGCGGCCATCAGTTCGCCTTAAATATTGCTGCTGGTTTGGGTCTTGGCGGCAATGAGTCCTATCCAAAGGTTTTCGCACCTTTCGGAGGTTTTTCCGATAGTACCGCTCTTGAAAACAGCTATATAACTTTACCTGATGCAGCAGGAATAGGTTTTGAGATGAAAAGCAAGCTTATGAATTTGCTTTATGAGCTTTTTTAATAGTTTTGCAATGTTAGTATCTTTTAAAACAATGAAGTTCCAAAGACAGTAAAACCCTAAGTTTTTTCATCCAAACCACACTAAAGGCAGGATAATGGGGTTTGGATTTTACTAAATCAATGAATGTTTAATGGCATTTTCACTAATCCATGATTCGTTCGAAAAACACTTAGACCTGAGCCTGATGTCATTTTACCTCGCACAAAAGCCTTTAGCTTTTCATCTACAGTGCAATCTGGTCGAGACTTAATACTATTTACTATTTTCATATGTATGAGATTGATCCCCTGAAATCCCCTTAATGACGGTTTCAGATTCGAATTATTAGTTTTATAGAGGCCCAAGAAAATTCTGAAATATTTAGGGCTCTGGTTAGTCACGACCAGGCCACTACCCAGAGCTGCTGGACCGCCAAAGACTCCCAAATACAGCATAGACTATTCTACCTCCCAGATCCCCGGGCCGATAAGTGGTTATATGTCGCCCCTGAGTATCCGGAGGTTTACCCGCCTTGGTGTGGTATATTCCTCCTGATTTTGAAAGTTTAAGAATGGTCGAGAGGATAAGTTTACCCAAATTTCTTCAATTTTCGGCCCTTTTAGACTTGTAACCGTCTTAGAATGCAATCCCCTGCTGGTCAGTGTGTCTAAATCCAGTTATAGAGTTCCCACAACAACAGCATGCGGCTGAATTTGGCTTGACATATAAGGAGAAATTTCATATACTCCGGCCACAAAAAAGGGATTAAGGACATTTTTATCCGTGAGACAAGAAAGGAGGT
>CAZENC010000610.1:0-1759 GCA_964513115.1 uncultured Desulfobacteraceae bacterium
TACCGTTTGCGACCATCCGAGTTTGATGCGTGGAAGCGAGACTGGAAGTAACCCCAGGAATTCCGCCTGATACGATAGAATCAAATGATCAGCGAATCGGGTAGCCGCTACAACATCCGCCTTCGCTAAAGCTTCCATCTTCGCCAAGGCTATGACGGGACAAGATGGCAGGACAGGCCCAGCATGCGGGTCTCCTTCGACAAGCTCAGGACTCCGTAGCTGGATAGTGAATATTCACCCACAGTTCTTTAAATAAAATCGCCTCGCGATTTTATAAAGCGGCATCGCCGCGACATTAACTGGATTCACATACAGGGGACTTACACCCCATAAGTTCACGCCCATGCCGGGCGTACACAAGGCGCTTGCAGCCGACGCAAAGGGCCGCGCGGCTGAAACGCAGAGTTAGATATTACAAATGAACTTGATTAAATCTTTTAAAAGGGAATTTGAGATGCGTGACCTAGATGTTGATGAAAGCAGGAAACGGACTTTCTTAGCCTTCTGTATCTCCTTATTTATTCCTATAGTTTGCTGTTTCGCCATTTATGATTTTATGAACGGTCGAATACTCGAAGGGCTTTTTATCCTGCTTTTAGTAGCTGTACTTTTTGGAGTTCTCTTTGCGATAAAGAACTCTAAACATTTGACAGCGATGTACCGTTTAAGCGCTTTTATAGTATTCTCATATTTGTGTTATGAGTTGGCCGCTGGCGGTGCTGAAGGCCATGCGTTTTTGTGGTTTTATTTTTTTCCAATCGCTGCTTTCTATCTTGTTGGGA
Organism: uncultured Desulfobacteraceae bacterium; assembly: GCA_964513115.1. GTDB lineage: Bacteria > Desulfobacterota > DSM-4660 > Desulfatiglandales > Desulfatiglandaceae > JAFDHL01. The sequence continues at coordinate 783 of CAZENC010000610.1, forward strand.
AAAAAGAAGGGGGCGTCTGGGTTCTTATATCACTGATTTTATCCACCGTCTTCCTTCTCACACCAATAGTATATGAATATAAAATTGGGATAGTTATACGTTTTCTGGTTACTTATAGCATGGTATCTATTTTAGCCTTTGGTCTCGAATACTCAAGAAGCTTGTATTATCAAAAATTGATGCTCGAGAAAAAATCGCTTGAAAATGCCTTGAATGAAATTAAAACTTTGAAGGGAATTATTCCAATCTGTTCATATTGCAAAAAGATCCGTGATGACGAAGGAGTTTGGAATAAATTAGAAGCTTATGTCCATTCTCACTCAGAGGCTGAATTTAGCCATGGTGTGTGCCCCGAATGCTACAAAAAACAGATGGAAGAATTGGACTAACAAACCGCCGAACCAGGCGGTTCACTTGACGTCGTGAAGCGCGACGGCGCTTACGCAGCATGTTCATGGGCGGCGCAAGTGACCTTGGTCGTTGGCGCCGCCTGCGGCGCCGCCAATGTGGAGTTGAGCCTTCGCTCTCATCCGGTGGATGGGGTCGCCTATGAGAAAGTAAGTCAAGAAAAAACAACACTCCATTAACAAGAAAATCCCTTTTTTCTTGCTTACGGTCTCCGCTTGTTGGCATTTGCAACGTTATTCTTTTGAATCTCATTTTATCTATCTTAACGGGTCTTGCTTTATCGAAAGGTATTAAGAGTATTTCAGCATCCCCCAGTCGCCTATCTGAACTCTCTCTCCATGGCAAATCATTCTACTTGCCAGGGAATGGGTTACGATAAATTCCAGGAATAGAGGGGCGGCTAATCGGGAGGTTGAACTAGATTATCCAAGCAAGCTTGCCCCCGGTCTTGCTGCTGATCCGCAGCCCATTAGGCCTTAAAATATTTTGACTTATCAAATATAATAAGTTATTAATATTAATAATGTGGCGAATACGAGAACATCACAACTTAAATAAGATTATTGCAA
>CAZENC010000611.1:0-1757 GCA_964513115.1 uncultured Desulfobacteraceae bacterium
TAGAGACTTCGGGAATGGGTTTGCCAATTGAATCAATTTTTTCTTCATACTTCTCAGGCTCCAAATAGGTAAGGCGAGCAGAGGCCTCGGTGGCACCGTACATGATATAAATTCGAGTATGTTCCGGCAATACAGTCCTCAGCTCCTCCTTGATATGCCTTGACATGTGGCCACCTGCCTGGGAACAGTATCTGAGTGCTCCAAATTTATGGCGATAACCAGCCAAGGGAGAGCGATGCAGAAGATATGCATAAGTTGAAGGAACCCCGGAAAAACCGGTGACCTGCTCATCGACCATTTGTTTGATTACGGAAGCGGGATATGCAAACTTGTTGTTGATAACCAAAGTTCCTCCTGATGCAAAATGAGTGTTCAGAAGTGATTTTCCCATCACATAACAAAAAGGGAGGACTACCATTTGTATATCCTTCTCGGTAAGTTGCAAATATTGGCAGATAGAGTGGGTGTTTGATACGATATTCCTATGGGATAGCATCACCCCTTTGGGATTGCCTGTTGATCCCGAGGTATAAATGATGCCGGCCAGTGCCGATTCCTCAATCGGAAGATAAAGGTTTGTTGTTTCTACGTACCTGATTAAATCTTCCCATTCAAAGACCGGGAATGGGGCACTAGACCACTTAAGAGTTGGGCTCCTCAGTATCAGGGCCTGTATTCCGAAAGAAGTTAGATCCATTGATTGCAAGTGTTTCTCAAATCTTGAGGAAGAAACAACAACTGCAGGTTCCAACTCTCCCAAAAAATATTTTAGGCCGTCTGGCTTTATATCACTGCTAAGGGGAGCCGCCACCGCCCCCGCCTTCAAAGTTCCATAATAGCTGACTACATATTCCAAGGAATTTTCCAGGATTAAAACAACCCGATCGCCATGCTTGATCCCTTGATCAATAAGCCGGCGGGCGAATTCATTGGCCATTCCGTTGATCCGATCATAAGTGACCCTATGATCTTCATGAATCAAGGCGATCTTATCAGGGTGGGCTTGGGCACTATCTTCAAGAAACTGATGAATTAAAGAATTTGTTGTCTGTTGCATAAATCCCATGGTTGCATAAACACTCAGCTATAAAGATCCTATAGAAATCATATCAGTTTTCTTTCCAGGTAGTTCACCACGAAATTGATTGAATCCAGGTTTTCAGGTATTAATTCTTCGTCTTCAATAATGATTGTGAATTCTTCCTCCAGGAAGCTGACCAGTTCAAGAATTCCTGTGGAGTCGATAACACCGTCTTCTAAAAAAGAGGTGTCATCTTTTAAGCCTTCATCTTCCCCGAACAGGAAGTTCTCAACAATAAATGTCCTGACCTTGTCTCTTAACTCGGTCATAAGCTTAACTTCTCCCTTGCGTATGCAACCATCGTCTCGTTTTGTTCAGTATAAATCTTCTGAATCCCTTCATCGCGATTCACCACTCCCTGCCTGACCATATTAGCGATCTCCCACACATAAGGATGAAAACCATTGCGCTCAAAATGGATCTGGTTGGCAAAGGCATTAAGCAGACAGTTGGATGAGTTTGTGTCCGTATCAGTGGGAGACTGCCACCCCATTTCGCCCAATTCCTTCTGTATCTGTTCCTCATCATAATCAAAAAATGCAAGAGGATGTATGTTATGGGGAAATTTTTTATTATATTTATCGTAATAGACGTCCGGCAAGAAATAACTGTTCAGAGAAGTGCGTATTTCAGCCGGGAGTGCTTTTTTAAAGGCTGACTGAGTCTGGCGGATCAA
>CAZENC010000612.1:0-1753 GCA_964513115.1 uncultured Desulfobacteraceae bacterium
GGTGCAAACGAAACCTGGATCTTGAAATCGAGCTTACACTTGAGGCCCTCAGGGTGAAGGCGGTCAAAGACGGAGTAGGTCCAATGCCGGCCCATAAAAAGATCGCAGAGAAAATTGCCAAGAAACACAACTACTACGGCGCCACGCATAAAACGCGAACAGCCTGGATAACCGACGATATCAAGCCTGCTGAAAAGGCGGATGTCGTTTACTTTGTCGGTTGCACTGCTTCTTATGTGAATAAAGAGATCGCCCAATCTACGGCGAAAATCCTCAAAGCAGCGGGCACGAATTTTATGCTGATGCCGGATGAATGGTGCTGCGGCAACACCGTGTTCTCTGTGGGCATGTGGGATGAGGCCAAGGCCATGGCACAGAGGAATGTTGATGAAATGAGAAAGACAGGGGCCAGCACCCTTCTTGTCAGCTGCGCCGAGGGCTATCGTATGTGGAAGGTTGATTACCCCAAACTGCTCAACATCTCGACCGATGACTTGGGATTCAGGGTTCTGCACCTGGTGGAGTATGCGGATGAGATGATCAAAAACGGGAACCTCAAGATGACAAAGCCCTTTGATACGCGCATGACCTACCATGATGCCTGCAGCCTGAGCCGCCTGAGCGAACCCTGGACACCCTATGAAGGAAAGCGGGGATGGATGGGGTGCGTGGAGCCAAGACTCCAGAGACGGCGTGGTCAACACGGCGTATACGCCCAGCCAAGAGATATCTTGAAAGAAATTCCCGGCGTAAATCTGGTGGAAATGCCGAGGATGAAAGAAAATGCCTTTTGCTGCGGGGCGGGCCGGGGGACCAAAGAAGCCTTTCCTGATTTTGCCCAGTGGGCGGCGGACCATCGGCTTGAAGAGGTCACGGAGATCGGCGCCGAGACACTGGTAACGGCCTGTCCCTGGTGCAAAAATAATTTCGTCCAAGCCGTTAAAGCCAACGGCGAAGATGTGCAGGTGCTGGATATCTCAGAAGTCATCTGCGCATCCATTAAAAGCTAGGCCTTTAAGGAGGTAAATCATGTCAATATCCAAAGAAATATATAATGTACTGGAACCCATTGTTGGCCCCGAATATATCTCCGACGACCCCGTAATCTGCGAGGGGTACAGGAGCGGGCCCGGAGGGTATGAAAACGGTCTGGGATATGAAAGGGTCATGACCACGATCCCGGGATGCGTGATCATGCCTCGAACGACTGAAGAGGTCCAGAAGATTGTGAAGGTATGCTATCGAAAAGAAGTTCCCTACGTACCTTATTCTACAGGCTTTTACGGTCCCCGTTCCCACCCCCACGTGGAAGACGCTCTGTTGATCGATCTCAAGCGGATGAATGATTTTGTCCTTGATGAAAAGCATTTCTATGTGGAGGTAGGCCCCGGTATGGTCTACTCGCCCATTCAGGAAGAATGTATGAAGCACGGGGCTTACGTCGTGATCGGCGGCGGCGGCGCGCAGGCATCGGCCATTGCCAACCTGATCGGTGATGGTTGGTCTCCCTTGAGCCATCGCATTGGGCTCCCACACCGGCGCATTCTGGGTACTGAAATGGTTCTGCCAGACGGTGAAATCCTCAGAATGGGTTCCCTCGCCACCGGTGACGATCCCTTCTGGGGTGAAGGTCCCGGACCCGACCTCAGAGGCCTGCTCAGAGGATATACCGGTGTTCGTGGGTGCCTGGGGATTGTCACCAGAATGGCCATCAAGACGCTTCCCTTCCAGCCCGAGCGGCTGGAGCCCACGG
>CAZENC010000613.1:0-1748 GCA_964513115.1 uncultured Desulfobacteraceae bacterium
TCTGAGCTTTTCCGATCGCCGGCCCTTTACCCGGCTCAAACCCGGGTCTTACTTCAACACCGGGTGGAAGAAGAGGCTTGACCGGTTTGTTCTCTTTCTTAAAGTTCCCCAGGAGTCTGTCCATAAGGCTATCGCCTTGGGATACAGAAATGTTTAATGTGAGAAATAAGCCGACCATTATGGCCGCTGCCAGCACAAGTGTTTTTTTCCTTCCCGCTTTCATGTCAAACCTCCTTTTTCAAATGAAGGGACTCAGAACCCGCTTCCCACCGAAGGCACAAGCTCAATAATTCCACCCCGGTAAGGCAGGCAGGCCTTAACGCAACATTACATTCCATTTTCCCCAAAGGGACCTTTTGAACTCCAACCTGTTTATAATTAGCGGTCAATATAGATTAGCCGGTTTAATAAATCAAGTCAAAAACTATTTTTAAAAATTTTTACGGTTGATCACGGCGCATTGTGTCATGACTCGTTCCGGTGATCACCTGCTCCTTTGGAATCGTTATCAGTCGCAAGGTCCTCGATCGCCCTTATAAAATCCCAATTCCAGCTTAATTGCCTGACCGCCTTGTACAGTGCCTCGGAGGCGGCCTTTTGCATTAAAACCTTTTTTAAATAGGCTGTCAAGAAGGCTGCACGGTAAAAGGCGCCGGCCTGGAATTTACCGCGCCAGGTAGGCTCATGGGCATCTTTCGGGTACAATGACAGTGAAAGAATTACGGCGGCCGATAAAGGATAACACCCGTAAGGCCCGAACCACCTGATCTCGACTTCAATACGGCCTTGCTTGCTTTTTTCCTGAAGCGGATTCTTGGATACCGTTATTTGCATGCGCCTAAGTTCTTCGGCGAGCGCATCATAAACTATAAGTTTGCGTGGTTTTTCCAGGACCCAAGAATGGTCTCCAATCCTGTACCATAACCCGGAATCCAGACTCCGTATCGGCCCCAGGCATAGGTTAAGACTCCTGTCAGTGGGAATGGTAAATGAGGGTTTTCCACGGGGCTCGTAACGGATGGAAACAACATTAGTCGTGGCACAGCCCCAAAGACATAGCAACAATACAGGAAAAAAAAGGACTAGCAGGCATTTGTGATGGCTTCTCATAGGGCGTAGATAATTTTACTAGGGTTGGGTTCCAGTAATATAAAATAGTTTAACCAACTACTATATCTCAAAGAAGTAAATTTAAAATCCTAAATTCAAATACCCGCCTGCCTTTGCCCTTTATACTTCATTTTACGAATCTTGCATAGCAATAGCCCATTTTAAGTTTGCATGTATCTCGGCAATAAGGCTGCGCGCGGGCAGGTCTAAACTCGAAACAAACCCGAATATCGAATATTTCAATGAGCAAAACAAGGAAAATGGAGGCACAAAGGACAAGGTATTTTGTTTAGAACATTTGAATTTTTGTAATTATATATTGTTTTGAATTTCGTGCTTCGAATTTCGGGTTTTTCCTAAATCTGTATATAGAATTTGTCATTTCTTCGCACAGCTTAGCTGTGACGCAGTCCCACAGCTTCGCTGCGGGTTCCCGGTTTCGACTGTAAGGAGAAAGCTTTTAACGTTTTCCTGGATATGCATTGCTCTTTCTATATGGGGTCTTTCGGATATGCCGGTTCCTTAAAATTTCCCCGGTAGTTCAATGCCACATCCCTGAGTATCCTATCCATGTCTCCCATATTTTTGATGCCAATGTCCCAAAAATCTATTCCCCTTTTACAGAAGTATTCCCCGTG
>CAZENC010000614.1:0-1745 GCA_964513115.1 uncultured Desulfobacteraceae bacterium
AGACCTCTCATCAGATCAAAGACCCCTTTTCTATTATTGTGACAACATCAGAGAGTATTCTGAATCTCTTTTTCTTAAGATCCATAAAAAGGCCTTTCCCTGACATTGAGAATGTAGCACCGAATATCTTGACGGGCTTGTCTGTACTGACATACCCGCTCTTTTCGTTGATTAGAATATCGTCCGTCCTGATCCTGTATCCGGCTCCTGAAAATCCTTCCAAATCACCCGTGAGTTTTATCTCTCCCGAATCACGTGAATAATCACCCTTCTTCCCCTTTAATTTGAAGAGCGGCCTGTTCTCAGGTTCCATCCTCAGCCGAAAGTCATGAAAAGAGATGGTCGTCTTATCGCCTGAAAATTTTACCTCCCTGGCATCAAGAACCCATTTTATCCCTTTGTCAGGGTCAGTCTGTGTGTAATGGATACCTTCGAGCTTGAGCCCCTCTCCCGGCAGGATCTCGTGAACGAAAGGTTCCTGGACAACCTCTTTGCCCGGTTTTATAAGAAAAAAAGCAACCACAAGCAGCAATACCGCAAACCCGAAAATCGGCCATTGCCTTTTAAAAAATATTCTCATTTTCATCGACCACACCCTCACGCCGTGCCGCGGCCCAATAAAATCCCTCTGTGTCCTCCTTGGCTCGCCGTAGCCTTTGGCGTAGGCGGCTGCTTGCCCGCCGTCAGTGTGGCGGGTGTGATACGTATTTTTTGCTTGATAACCTCGTAAAAAGTCGCGGGCCGTTAGATTCTTGTGGCATTATATCAAGGGCAAATTCATTGTGCAAAGCCTATTTTCCGGTGAAAGCGGAGATGGCATTATCCCATTTCCCCTGGCACTTCAAAAGCAACTCACATGTCTCTCTGACAGCCCCGGCACCTCCTTTACCCCTTGTAACAAAGTCAGACGCTTCACGAACTTCTTTAACCGCATCTGCAACGGCTATGCACAGTCCTGCTTCGGCAAACATGGCGAGATCCGGAAGGTCATCGCCCATACAACAGACTTCGTGTCTTTTAAAACCTTTCTCATTTATCAACTGCTTGCATATGGCACCTTTGTCAACAACGCCCTGGTATATCTCATTAACACCCAGATCCTTTGCACGGGTTTCCACCACGCGTGATCTTCGTCCCGTAACAACAATCACTTCAACTCCTCCTGAAATCAGCATTTTTAATCCCAGTCCATCTTTTACATCAAACGATTTGGTCTCCTCCACACCCTCCTCATTCAGGCTAATGCGTCCGTCTGTCATAACACCGTCCACATCGAGAAAAAACAACCTGATTTTAACGGCCTTTTCTTCTATCATCACCTGTCACCTTTCTTGAATAACAGCTCACCGAAAGCTCGGCCCAAGCTTTCACCTCAGAGAACAATTGGTTTGTGATAGGGTTGTGACCCCCCCCCGCCAATAAGGCTGGGCATCAAAAAACGAAACCCAAATTTACCCGCCTTCGCAGAAAGCCCCGCGCGGAAGCGCGGGGAGCTTCACTTCGGGGGAACTTACCCCCAAACCCCCAGAAATTACCCATTCATCCCCGTTCACAGCACGGGGTATTCCGGCTACTCTATTTTGAAAGTCCCGCGAAGCGGGACATTACATGAAATCGCGCGGCTATTTCATAAAGGATGAACGACTGTGATTTCGGAAACCAATACCGGGGACGGGCCTACTCCAGAAAGCATTGATCGTTCATAATCTTACAAGGCCATGAATCTCCTTGAGAGTTTTTAGCAG
>CAZENC010000615.1:0-1744 GCA_964513115.1 uncultured Desulfobacteraceae bacterium
GGATGCGGGGGTGGCGGTGAGCCCCACTTTTACGGCATCGAAATAATCCATGACCCGTCGCCAGGTGGCTGTCTCCTTGGCAGTATATCCCCGATGACATTCATCTGCGATGATTATATCAAAGGCATGGATTGGGATATCGATCTGGTGGGCGTCCTCCTCATAGTCCGGGTCACTTTCATTCTGGGCAAAAGCATGTTCCCAACCAAAAAGGTTGATGGTCATCCGCTGGATGGTGGATACATAGACAAAAGTGTGAGTAGCATGAGGTGAAGTTAAATACTCGTTGGGGAGCACCTTGGGATCAAATGCCCTGTCATCCCCAAAGTCCTCTTTTCGGAAGCGCTGGCTGTAGACCTCATATTCCTTGTCGAACTTCGAGCCCGAAGGGGTTGTGAATGACGCAAACTCCCTGACTGCCTGGGCTGCGAGGGCACGACGGTCCACAAGGAATAGGATGCGGCGAGCGGCCTTGGCCTCGATGAGACGGTAGATAAGAGAGACGGTTGTAAAGGTTTTTCCTGTTCCGGTTGCCATGGCAAGCAGCATCGCGCGTTTACCCCTGGCAATGGCAGATTCCACGGCTTCGACAGCATCCCGTTGGTATGGGCGTAAATCTTTAATAGGAGTGGGATTGGTGATAAGCTTTTCCAATCCCTTAGCAAGGTCGTCTGTGAAAAAATCATCTAGGGCATCTGATGTATGGAAATTGGCGATCTGGCGGCTGATGTTTCTTTGGTTACGGATGTCTATATGCCAAATGATCTCGCCGTTTGTGGCATAGAGAAATGGCACCCGATAACCATCCCAGTTTCCAATGTTGTTAAAGGCTCCTTTAGAATAGCGTTTGGCTTGTTCGAGGACATTTTGAGGGCCGACTTTGACTCTCTTTGCCTCTATGATGCCAAGGAGCTTGCCTTTTACAAATAAGGCATAATCGGCTGGCCCATTAGCTGTGGGATACTCTTCCACGGCATGGCGATTCAGGTTTGATGTATCCAGTCCATCTTTATATTTGATGATATGCCAAGCTGGTTTTAAGGCTGTTAGCTTGGTGTTGATCCTATCTCGACGGGTCTGCCATTCTAATTCATCTTCCATTGGTTATCACCCTGTCAGAAGAGGTTCTGTTCAATCATCGGAGTAGTAAAGGGGTCAGGTCTGCCTTTGACTCTTGCAACTTGACTGGGTTGAGACGCAGTCATAATCAGGTTATTAAAAACCAAAATTCTTCTTGAAGAACTCTTCGGATAATTTCCGCCCTCTTTCCGTCAGAATCACAGACTTTGCCTTAGTTTTAGGGTTTCCAATAAAACCCTTGTCATGCAGGCGGTCCATTGCATCCCAATCCATACCTTTCCACGCCCTGTTTCCATTATCATGAGTCGTCAGGTAAAACAGAGCTAGAACCACTTCATCAACCTTGTCTCTGTCGTATTCCATTGTTCAGTCCCTCAATCTGTTTTCATTCGGGCAGAATTTGGCATTGTTAAGGTGAAAAAATGAACTCCCAACAGAACTGTTTAGCTCCTGTTAGGAGCAGGGATGGCAGTATTTGAGTTGTTTATCCATGGTATGATCCGAACTCCGGAGTATGTGAAGTGAACGGTTTAGGAGATTTATATAACTGGGCGTCATTATGCAGGAAAATTGACAAAAATCAAGGCCAGATTAATGCCCAGTAAAAGACCAGTGCAAAACTGGCATTAAGCCAAAAGCACCTTGACATGATCAACAGGATTTA
>CAZENC010000616.1:0-1743 GCA_964513115.1 uncultured Desulfobacteraceae bacterium
TAGAAGAAAAAATTACTGAAAAGACAAGAGTAATACTTCCGGTACATCTGTATGGTCAGCCTGCGGACATGGACCCGATCTTGGAATTGGCCGAAAAGCACACTATCATGGTTATTGAAGATGCTTGCCAGGCCCATGGTGCCCTTTATAAAAATCGAAAAGCCGGTTCTATTGGTATTACAGGCTGCTTCAGCTTTTACCCGGGAAAAAATCTCGGAGCCTATGGAGAAGGAGGTGCCGTTATTACTCAGGATGAAGGGATAGCTGAAAAGATCTGCATGCTCAGGGATCATGGTCAGGAGAAAAAATATTTCCATTCTCTGGAAGGATATAATGGACGTCTTGATGCCATCCAGGCAGGCGTGTTGCGTATAAAATTGAAAAGGCTTAACAATTGGAACCGGTCGAGAAGACAAAATGCCGCACATTATAATAGGCTTTTATCTGATATAGATGGTGTGACTGTCCCTGTTGAAGCTGATTTTGCCCAATCGGTTTACCATCTCTACGTCATTTTTGTTGATGAACGCGATGTACTTCAAAACTTTCTCGCGGATAAGGGGATTGCCACAGGCCTGCACTATCCGCTTCCCCTGCATTTGCAAAAGGCATATTCCCGACTGGGATATAAACAAGGGGCTTTCCCTGTTACCGAAAGTGCGGCAAAACGACTTCTTTCATTACCCATGTTTCCCGAATTGACTGGGGATCAGATCGAGTATGTTGCCAATTCCATAAGGGAATTTTGTTAGCTGAAAGCTCAAGGCTGAAAGATTGAGGTTCAAAGTTCAGGGTTCAGGAGTTCACGGTTAGAGAGTGATGAAGAATAAACAGTCGTTTTAAAGAATGAAATTCGAATATCTAATATCGAAATCCGAAACAATATCGAATGACAGAAAACCAAAATTCAAAACAATATGATTTAGAAGATCGAACATTTGCTTTTTCAAAAGACGCTAGGGCATTTGTTAAAAAGCTGCATAAAACCATAGCTAATATTGAAGATGGTAAACAACTCATCAGGGCCTCAGGTTCTGTGGGAGCAAACTATATTGAGGCCAACGAAGCTCTTAGCAAGAAAGACTTTATTATGAGGATCAAGATTTGTCGAAAAGAAATAAAGGAAAGTCGATACTGGTTACGTTTAGTGGATACCTATGGCGATCAGGATCTTGAAAAGGACAAGGAGTATTTAGTAAAAGAAGCTACTGAACTTATGAATATTTTCGGAGCAATACTGAATAAAAGCAAATAGTGTTTGGGATATTTAAACATTGAAATTTTGAATTTCACTAGTTATTCAATATCCAAAATCCCTAACAGTGTTTAGAACATTAGAATTTCGAAATTAGAATTTGTTTCGAGTTTCGGATTTCGTATTTCGGATTTTGTCTAGTTTCGTGCTTCGTATTTCGGATTTTTAGATATTTTTATAGGTTTAGATAGTATATTCATAAAAAGGGGAGATATATAATATGATAAAAATCGGTCTAATCGGATATGGATATTGGGGGCCGAACCTGGCCCGGAATTTTAACAGTAACCCGGATCTGAAACTCTCGGCGATTTGTGATTTTTCACCTGAACGATTGGAGGCCGCGGGCAGTCTGTATCCGCAAGCAAAGCTTTTGACCAGGCCCGAGGACCTTTTTAATGACACCGGCTTGGATGCCGTTGCTATTGCCACGCCCGTCTCGACCCATTTTGATCTGGCTCAGAAGTCCCTTTTGTCGGATAAACATG
>CAZENC010000617.1:0-1741 GCA_964513115.1 uncultured Desulfobacteraceae bacterium
GGTGGTATTCTTTTTGAGATAACGCCTTTCGGAAACCCACACCGCCTCAAAAAAATGGAAGAGTCAATGTTGATAACCTCGTAAAAAGTCGCTCCGGGCCTTTTCACTCGGCGGGGAAGGGCGTCCCCTCCCCCGCCATTTGAAGTAAATTCAAATGGTTCCACCCTCACCCCAGCCCGGGGCTTACCCGCCCTTGGCCTGTTGACGGACCTTTTACGAGTCCGTCAATGTTGATGCCAACACTTTTGAACGTTATCAATTTTTTAAGTGTATTATTCGATCGTTAATTTTTCAGGAGACTGTGCGTTAAGTATTTTCAATCAGGCACTCATATTTGCTGGTAGATGCATGATCGGAAGTTGGATCAAAAGTCCTCTCAATAAATGTTGCGTGGTTGTTCATATCAATCATAATTAGGGTGGAAGACCGTGTGCCATAGATTTTACTGGTAATGAAGATGGGAGAGAGTATTCTTTCCCATTCAAGCCCGACCCCGGTATCGGGGAGGTTTTTATCATCAGGGATTGTTTGATCAGCGAGTAGGTTGAAAAGCGCATCAGGGCCAGTATCTTTCTCATTGGATAGCTGCTTCTGGAAAATCTCTTTGCCCCGGGTTACCTTGGGCCACGGGGTATCCAGAAGGTGATTGCTAAGACCGTAGATGCCGGGAGTGAGATAGCGCGTCCCCTCGCCCCGGTTTGAATACCAGTGGAGATCATCTTTATCGCCGATAATAAGATTGAAACCATTGTAGTGGCCGGCATTTTTTCCCAGCCCTGCAAGAAAATCGACCGGGTTTTTACGGCCTGACAGGTAATCTCTCGCCAGATTTCCTCGCGAAGGTGAACCGCTCTTTATTGAGGCAGGATCCCTGTAATTGGTAATGGCCGCTATTCTTCCTTTTCTGGTGATACCTAGCCACGTCCCGCCGGCACGCAGATCCTTTCCTGCAAGAATATCAGGTATATCGGCCCAGAAAGCGGCGGCAGCCGTGGGCCGTTCATAATATTCATCCCGGTTTGCAGCAATTATAAGTTTATACGCGGGATGGGATTTTATCGCCAAGATTATCAGACACATGTTTTATTCTTTATCCTTGCCTTCCATTTTCTTCTTTTTTTTCTGCTGGCGTTTGCTTATATCGGGTTCTTCTTTCTGTTCTCTCTCTTTTTCGTCTTTTTCTTTTTTTGGGCCGGGCATTTTTTCTGCCTTTATCTTGGAAATTTCGTCCGCCCTTTTTTCCGAATCGGCGATGGCCTTCAGCCTGCCCTGCGCCTTCCTTATCTTGGCCCTTATTTTCCTTACACCAGGGTCTTTGGGTATTTTCTCAGATTCAATGCCTTTTTCGGCCAGGACCGATATGCGCTGATTCAGCTTGGTTTCCCAGTAGGTCTTTTGGCCTTCTCTAGTCTGTTTGGTCTTGGATCCCATAATGTACTCCTTTCTCTTGCCACCTCTAATTTTTGCACGAATAATAAGCTTATTTCCCGATCAGCTGGACCCGGCCTTGCTTTTTGCGGGCTATAAGATTGTGCATAGGGGGTTTTTTATTTAAGTTAGAATCTCTTATCAGGAAATCGAAGAATAATAAATACAAAAAAGGGAGTGGTCACATCAGTGAGGGGAACCGAAATGTACCTGCATAAGCCTGCCGGGGATTAAGGCATGATCCCCCAAGGCAATGGCTCGAGGGCCACTTGAAAAGGAGGTAAATTCCATCAGGAATTAGTGCTTTGATTAT
>CAZENC010000618.1:0-1737 GCA_964513115.1 uncultured Desulfobacteraceae bacterium
GGCTTATCAGCGATATTTCTCCTGCTGCTCGGTGACTAATACATTTTATTTCCTTCCTAATTGCTTTCTCATGTTTTTTTCTGCTAAAATAACGTTGAAATTCGGATCATCTCCAAACCAGTATCATGTCCCAAAAGTAAATTAGAAAAATCAATCAGAATGTATAATCGAATTTCGGGTTTTAAACGCAGTTTTTCGAGACAAAAAACGCTCGGCTCAATTATTTCCGGGAAGCAACACAAGTCGAGGATTTACAAAGGATTCAAGGATTCCAGTGAAATGAATAGAAACTATTATGAATGAATGGTTGACTCCTTGACCCCTCGAATCCTCGAATCCTTAAAAATCTGAATGAGGATTAGTAGCTATGAACAGGCAAAAAAAAATACTATCACGGTCGCTTCAGTTTTTTCACCTGCCATTTGTTTTTTTCGTGATTTTTATCCCGCTCTTTTTTCTATTCGCCGCATTGGCTTATTCCGCACAGGTGTCACTGATATGGGATCCCAATCCGGAGACAGATCTCTCCGGCTACAAGCTATATTATAAAACCGTTTCCAGCGGCGGACCCTACGATGGAACAGGGGCTGTTCAGGGCACTTCACCAGTAACTTTGCCCATAGAATCACTGACGGATCCAAATAACCCCGAATGCACAGTGACAGGCTTAGACGATAATGAATTTTATTTTTTTGTTGTAACTGCCTACAACACTAACGGCGAAAGCGGTTACTCAAAAGAATTTGTTTACAATACAGGCAACGCACTTGCCACTGATTTTGGATCTGCCTATGGACTCTGGCATTATAACGGAACAGCCTGGATCAAGCTGGATTTATCCGATCCGGAGTATCTGGGTTCTTATGATGACAATGTTGTGTGCGATTTCGGCCCAAGCGGCCTGTGGGAATATAGCAAATCATTCTGGACCGACATATACACTTCAGATGCAGACAATTCGGGCAATACAATGGTGGTCTATGATGGCAACCTGGTATTTGATTTTGGAGAAGAAGGTGTTTGGTTATACGACGGGACCGCCTTGACCGAGATCACTGACCTGAATGCCGAGTGGCTAGGTGTCTATAACAATAAGCTGGTGTGCGACTTCGGCTCGAGCGGCCTGTGGGAATACGACGGTTCCTCCTGGACCGAAATAAACACTTCAGATGCAGACAATTCGGGAGATACTATGGCGGTCTATGGTAGCCGGTTGGTATTTGATTTTGGACCCAACGGAGTTTGGTCATATGACGGTACTGACTTGACCAAGATCAATGACTCGGATGCCGAGTGGTTCGGTGTCTATAACGGTAAGCTGGTTTGCGACTTCGGCTCAGGCGGCCTGTGGGAATACGACGGTTCCTCCTGGACCGACATAAATACTTCGAATGCAGACAACTCGGGCAATTCTATGGTGGCCTGCGGTAGCCGCCTGGTATTTGATTTCGGATCCAATGGTGTATGGTTATACGATGGTGCCGAATTTAGTGAAATCACCGACTTGAATTCCGAGTGGATGGCTGTTTATAAGGACACGTTGGTGTGCGACTTCGGCTCGAGCGGCCTGTGGGAATACGACGGTTCCTCCTGGACCGACATAAATACTACAAATGCAGACAACTCGGGCAATACTATGGTGGCCTGCACTATACAGAAAATCGCTCAACTGCTGAATTTGCCGGGTATTCTATTGCTACTTCTTGGTCAGTGAGCAGATATAATGGCTCAAGATCT
>CAZENC010000619.1:0-1727 GCA_964513115.1 uncultured Desulfobacteraceae bacterium
CCTATGGCCACGTAGCCGACTATATAGTATGTATTGCTAGAACGAGAAAAGAAGGGAAGTTGTCTGAAGGTGTCTCTGCCTTTATTGTAAACGCAAGGAGCCCAGGGATAACCATTACTTCGGTGAACACTATTGGGCAGGATAAGCAATGCGAGGTCTTGTTCCAGAATACGCCGGTATCAAGACAGAATATACTGGGTGAGTTGAATAGCGGCTGGGTACACACGGTTAATGTGCTGCAAAAGGCAGCGATAGCACTATGTGCTCATATGAATGGTGGAACAGAGAAGGTGATGGATATGTCACGAGAGCATGCGATGAATAGAGTACAATTCGGTCAATGTATAGGCAGTTTTCAAGCAATACAGCACCGTCTTGCCGATATGCTCATTAGGCTTGAAGCATCGAAGGTACTAACCTACGACGCAGCGTGGAAGATTAGTGAAGGGTCTTCTTATCTAATGGAAGCGGCTATAGCAAAGGCTTGGGCGAGCGAATCTTATAGACAAGCTACTTGGCTGGCGATGGAGATCCAGGGCGGGGTTGCTTTTATGGAAGACCATGACATGCCGCTTTATTATCGATGGGCAAAAGCAGCTGAAACTACTTTTGGAGATGCTGAGTTTCATAGAGAAATAGTAGCTAGGGAACTATTTGATTAGAATTACGTACAATCTATCGTGTAGATTCTCTTTTTGGGGGTTGTGACATTCAATTGATGTTATTGAAGTTTATGCTGCTCCAGAAGTGGTTCCACATCCCCTCAAATCCTGAGCTTGAGAACCAGATTAATGACAGGATATCATTTGAAAAGTTTTTAGGTCTTCCTCTTGATAAGCCTTCTCCCGATCATTCCACATTTTCAAGATTCCGCAGCAGATTATCGAAAGCCTCCGGCCCGGAAGGCTGTAGATACACGATTGGTCAAATCAGCAAGCAGGGCCTGGGGTGGTAAATCATGAAGGGATAATGATTAAGATGCCGGGGACAATTGATGGTGGGTGGTTTGTCCCCGCAAGAGGCTCAAAAAAGTTTCATCCAAGCAATATCATACGAGGAGGTGAGAGGTAATTAGATAGGGTCTCCTGTTCCTCTTCGATCATTACGAATCGTTAGTCAAGGCTATGTAAACCGCCGTGTACGGAACCGCATGCACGGTGGTGTCGGAGGGCGAAGGTCGTGAGGCCTTGCCCTACCCAGATTATAATGTATCTGTCATAAATTAAAACACAGAAAGGAGTAGTAAGGTATGCCGGTATTTAATCATATGCCGATGGGTGAAAAGGGGCTGAAAGAGGTTTACGATTGGGTGGATAATTTTACTGAAAAGAACAAAAAAATTGCATACAAAAAAATTCTTGGCAAATCTCCAGACAACTGGGATATCCCAGCGGTTTTCGTCACCAATAGGGATGTACCGGATGATGATAAGCAGATTGCAATAGTTACCTTAGCGAGACATGGTCAGGAGTTGGGAGCCCGGGTTGTAGGACCAGAAATCCTGCATTATTTGATCGGTGATGATGCAAGGGCAATTAGGGACACCCAAGTCGTGATTGTTGTACCTGTTGTCAATCCCGAGGGATTTATTTTGAATGAATTTCACTCATCGAGGACCTCTCTGACAAAAACCGAACGACTTGTGCTGGGCGGGCTTTTTAATGAGTACCCTCCGGATATGTTGATAGATTACCATAGCCTTGGCAAAATGGAAGGCGCTAGATATT
>CAZENC010000620.1:0-1724 GCA_964513115.1 uncultured Desulfobacteraceae bacterium
AACGGAAATCCCGCCCAGAGGGGCTGCAGGGATGAACGGCAAGGTGAACCGCGCTGAAGCTCATCAGAGCGAAGGCGGGCTAAATCCACTATATCATTTCAACGTTGGAATGGCTACGGCGCAATTCCGCTTTGATACCCTGCAGCTTGCTGCGGGGAGCTTCATCTTTCATTGCTAAACATGTTATTTTTTCATCCTGGAAGAATGATTTGTAAACAGATAAAAATTGCGCTGGTATTTCTTGTGACATGCCTGTGGTTTCATTTTCCTGTTTTTGCCGCCGGTCAGGGGGAAAGCAGGCTGTATGACCTGCCGATAATTGAACTTAAAGATGTTGTGGAAGACTGGTTTCGGCAAAGCGGCTTTCAGGTCCGCATAGAGCCGATTGAAAGAGGAGAACTTGAGATATACGCCGAAAAAGAATATGAAGAATGGCGAATCGTCTTATGGCACCACTCTTCACTGGCAACCTGGATAAATGCCAGATGCACCGTCAACGGACAGTCTTACAACGGTCGAGCCGAGCATCTGTGGAAACATATTTCAAGCTACATCAAGGAACCTTCCGGTGATACAAAATTTAAATCTTCCCATCAGACCTTACCGGACGCCGTTTTACAGCAAATTGATACTGTGGTATGTATTTATGCGAATACCGACGGCAGGGATATTCAGTTATCAGGTTTTATTATTGATGACAGCGGCCTGATTATCTGTACGGCCCATGATTTAAAACTGCTCCAGACCACTACCGTTGTTCTGTATGATCGTAAAGAGTTGCCGGGGCGTGTGGTCAAAATTGATCACCATATGGACCTCACCTTAATTGATGTGGGGGTTAAACTGGAAAATGCTGTACCGCTGACAAAAGGTAGAAATATATTGCAAATGGAGGAAAGGCTTTATGCCGCGGTATGCCCCTCGCTCTTGTCAAAAACGTTTTATCCCGGAATTATTAACGGTCCACCCAGACGAGTGGAGGATCAGGTATTGTGGCAGGTAAATATGCCGGTTTATCACGGAAGCAGCGGGAGCCCTGTTTTTGATAACAACGGGCGTCTGGTCGGCATTGTAAAGGGGAAGTATCGCCACACCGAGAACATTGGGTTTGTCATACCTTTTGAAACGTTAATGACATTCATTAAAGATGGACAGCACTGACAATCTGTATTAATTCAGCCCGGTCACCGACTGAATGAATGGCAAAGCTTCAAATCCCAACGACGTTTTTGTTGCCCTTTCCGGGAAAGGTTAGGTGCTGTTTTTTATGGTATTTTCAAGCAATTTTTTTCTTTTCGCTTTTCTTCCTGCGGCAATCATTTGCTATTATGCACAGCGTCTGTTGTTCAACAACAGGCTGCGCAACGCCGTCCTTCTTGTATTCAGCTACCTGTTTTACCTTTATGGTGCGGCCGGTTTTCTCCTGATCCTCGTGCTTTCGACCCTTGCAGACTATTTGTTCGGTCTTCTCATTGACCGCGACCGTTGCCGCAAGCGGTTATGGTTGAGTTTCTCGGTTCTTCTTAACATAGGGCTTTTGGCCTATTTTAAGTACGCAAATTTTTTTATCCTGGAACTGGGCGGAGCGTTACAATACTTGGGGTTTTCTCCGGCAGGATGGGAAAACGTCATCCTTCCCATTGGAATCTCATTTTTTACGTTTCAGAAGCTGAGTTACGTCATTGATGTCTTTCGAGGAAAAAGCCGGGCACTTGTCAATGTCG
>CAZENC010000621.1:0-1712 GCA_964513115.1 uncultured Desulfobacteraceae bacterium
CTGATTAAATTCAGGGACATCGGAAGGGCTGTCCTGGCTCCGGAGAATGAAAAGACCCTTCTCAGGGGAAATGGCGGTATCCCACAAATGGGCATTGCACTAACTCCCCAACCGGGTGCAAACCATATCGATATTGTGGATGAATTACAGAGAAGGCTGGAACAACTCCGGAAGGATATGCCTGAGGATCTTATTATCGGGACCTCCATGGATACTACAGTATCTATACGGAATGCCATCACCGAGGTACAGGAAACGATCCTCATCGCATTTACCCTTGTCGTCCTGGTAATCTTTTTTTTCCTGCGGGAATGGAGAACCACGCTCATCCCTGTTTTTGCTATTCCTATTTCACTTATCGGGTCCTTCTTTGTAATGTACCTTTCAGGTTTCACCGTCAATATTCTTACACTGCTAAGTATTGTTCTGGCTACCGGCCTCGTGGTGGATGACGCGATTGTTGTCCTGGAAAATATTTACAGCAAAGTGGAGAAAGGCATGCCACCTCTCGAAGCCGGTTATGCAGGGTCGAAAGAGATCATTTTTGCAATTATTTCCACATCCATCACTCTTGCCGCGGTATTTCTTCCGATCATTTTCCTGCAGGGGCTTACAGGGAAATTATTCCGTGAGTTTGGTGTGGTGATGGCCGGGGCGGTCATTATCTCCGCTGTGGTCTCACTCACACTCACCCCTATGATGAGTGCACATTGGCTGAAACACACCACGCATCATAATTTATTTTACAGGCGTACCGAACCTTTTTTCAACAATCTTATTACTGGTTATAACCGTACGCTGAAAAACTTCCTGAATCGCAGATGGCTGGCATTAGTCATCATTGCAAGTGCCCTTGCCATCATTGGTGTCATCTGGCCCCTTCTGCCAGGTGAGCTGGCTCCACTCGAAGATAAGAGCCGTCTGGGTATTTCTGCTACCGCTCCGGAAGGTACATCCTATGAGAAAATGGATGAGTATATGCTGAAACTTATCTCCATTATTGACACACTTCCTGAAAAGGATAGTTATATAGCGCTGACCTCTCCGGGATTCGGGGCATCTGCAACAAATAACGGCTTTGCGCGAATCACTTTAAAACCTCCCAGGGAACGTGAAAGATCACAACAGGAACTGGTTGAATACCTCTCCGGCGTTGTACGGCCACTGACCTTTGCACGAACATTCGTAACACAGGATCAAACCATCACTGTCGGAAGAGGGTCAGGGTTGCCCGTCCAGTATGTCATCCAGGCTCCAAACCTGGATAAACTCAAGGAAGTACTTCCTGAATTTATGGAAAAAGCCCAGGCGGATCCAACATTCCAGGTAGTAGATGTGAACCTGAAATTCAACAAACCTGAAATGACTATATATATCGACCGGGAAAGAGCAAGAACCCTGGGTGTTACCATTCGTGATATTGCTGAGACACTCCAGCTATATTTCAGCGGCCAGCGCATGGGCTTTTTTATAAGGGATGGAAAACAATACCAGGTCATTGGCCAGGCCGATCGTCAATACAGGGATAAACCCCTTGATCTCAGTACAGCCTATGTAAGAAACCGTCAGGGTGAATTAATACAACTGGATAATATTGTTACCATCACTTACAGAAGCAGCTTGCCTCAGATTTACAGGTTTAACCGGTATGTTTCCGCCACCGTCTCTGCATCCACAGCAAGCGGATATACGCTCGGACAAGGCATCGTCGC
>CAZENC010000622.1:0-1711 GCA_964513115.1 uncultured Desulfobacteraceae bacterium
ACTATCCTATATTCAGTGTTTTTATTGAGTTCGATGTCATCGTATTTAGGGTTTAGAGGATGCAGTTGCTCGTGTTCTGCTATACTTTTTGATTTAAAATACGCAACACCTAATAAACTCCATCGATAAAAAACACATATTTGATATTAGCGGAATAGTTATGCGAAGATGCTGGAGATATTCTTTGTTTTGGATTTAAGATTTGGAAAATTTGAATTTGTTTTGGATTTAATGCTTAGGGTTTCGAATTTATAACAAATTGATTAAGCAAATAATGTTGATATTACAGCAAATTACCGTTTTGAATGACTTAGCCCTGAGTATCTTAAAATCGTGTCCTTTGTCAGACCCCGGAGCGAAGATATTCAGCATAGCTGGCCAGGCTGGCCATGACCAGCGCGGCGTCATCAGGATTGGAGTAGTAGATATAGCCTTTTTCTCCCAGCACGGAGGCCATCTGGCTCTCCACGTCGCCGATGGCAAAGGGGAATTCAGTGCCTATGACTACTGGCTTCTGATACCTGTCGGCAAGTCCCATAAACTGATCGTAGACATCGATCATGATTTGGAGCATGGTGTCGCTCCGGCGCTTGATGAAATCCTGGCTGGCGGATTGCGGGAGGAGCTCCACAGGTAATGCCGCCATTATTCCCAGCAGGATTACCCCATCGAGCTTGGGACATCGAAGCAGGGTTTCCAGGGATTTCATCAGGTCACCCTCGCGCAGTCCGGCAACCAGATCCACGGGATTGCTCCGAGTCCACCAGGGGGGAAGGAAGCCATCCAGTTCGGCTAGAGTCTCCTCGGGCAGGGTGGCCACCTCCAGTCCGACCCTGACACAGGCATCAGCGGCCAGCACCCCCCAACCGCCGCCTGCGGTTACTATGCCTACCCGCTTCCCTCGGGGCAAGGGCTGGCGAATGAGCCCGGCACCGATATTGCGAAGCTCATCCATGTCCTTGGCCCGTATCACCCCGGCCTGCTTGCAAGCGCCGTCAAAAGCGACGTCAGCACCGGCCAGGGAGGCGGTATGAGACATTGCCGCCCTAGCTCCGGCGGTAGTGCCCCCGGCCTTGAGTATGACAATGGGCTTTTTCTTGGTCACGCTCCTGGCGACCTCGAAGAAGCGCCTTCCATCCTTGAAGCCCTCGTTGTAGCTCAGGATGACCTTGGTCTGGGGGTCCTCGGCCATATATTCAAAGTAGTCCTCGCAGTGCAGGTCGGCCTCGTTGCCGCTGCTTACACAGCAGCTACAGCCAAAGCCATTTTTCATAGCCCACCTGATTATGGAGGTGGCAACGTTTCCGCTCTGGGCAACCACTGCGATTGGCCCTGGTGGTGGAAAGATCGGAGGCATAGTTGAGTACAGCTTAGATGATGGGTTCATGATGCCATTGCAGTTAGGGCCGACCAAGACCATGTTTCCCCTTCGCGCCCTGTCCACCATTTCCCGCTGGAGTCTCTCCCCGTCACCACCGACCTCGGCGAAGCCAGCGGTGATCACCAATCCTGCCCGAATCCCTTTGGCCACGCACTGATCGATCACCGGCGGAACGCTCTGGGAAGGGGTGACGATGACTGCCAGGTCAGGGGTCTCAGGGAGATCGGCGACGCTGGCATATGCCTTCAATTCCTGTACCTTTGGCTCCCGGGGGTTTACGGGGTATATGGCGCCTTTGAAGCCGCCGTTTATTAGATTGGCGAGCACAAT
>CAZENC010000623.1:0-1709 GCA_964513115.1 uncultured Desulfobacteraceae bacterium
CATGCCCCTTTTTCATGCATGAGACACCCTTCGATTACAGGTTGCATCGAATATCTTACACCCAAGGCTTCAAGCCAGCATTCAATTCTGTACATCACTCCACAATGGTATCTATCGATTACACCGATCTGTTTCATTCCCTTGTAAGCGAAGCATTGCAAGCTCTCCCATTCCCAGCGCATCAAATTTCCGGCAGATGCGGTAAAATGAAGCTTCTTAAAAACCGAATCTGGCAAAGTCAATTGCAGGGCCGACAGCATAAATTTCAACAGTTCATCAAAAGTTTCGAATTTTTCCTGGACGATCCCCAGAAGCCGTTTCATTCTATCTACTTCAATTGATGCCAAGGATTTTATAGCCGCTTTGTTTAATTCATTGGCTTTCTCTATCCCGAGTTCACGGCAAGTGTGGTAAAACCACATACCATCATGGGTTAGCCATCCCTTTCCCAGTAAATTCCTAATTTCTGTTTTTTCAATTCCGTCGAGTACGCCCATTCTTCTCCTTTTACTATCCCCCCTTCTATGTCAGATCAAAATAACGCATTTCTCACCGGCTGGTGTGGAGCGCAGCGGAATTCCCATCCGAGTGCATGGCATTTTTCTGTGCCTAGTTACGCCCTCTTGGCAATCACTGCAAATTCGCTCGATTTTCGATCATACGGGATTCCAGCAACGTCTGAATGAAGCCCCTCAACAGAAAAGCCGCCCTCAACAAACACCCTCTCAAGGTCTTCAGGCGCGAAATATTGCAGCCAGTTGTACACCGTTCTGATTCGATCCGATTCGACAATTGTGTACTTGTCAAGTACAACCTTCTCTTCGTCGTATTTGAAGGTATTTAAAAAGCCATAGTACTTGTTTGGCGACCAGAAACCGTTGAGAAGGTTCACATCGTATGTCGTTGCCTCTTCCCGTTCGTCAAATGCTGCCAGGGAATACACATCAAGAAGGACCGAACCTCCCGGTTTCAGAATATTGTGGAATTTGCTCAGAATTACCCTTCTTTGGGTAGGGCTGAGGGCGCAGAAATCGCACATGATCATCAGGATAAGGTCAAACCGGTCTTCTGTTTCAAACTCCAGGTAGTTCTGATTCACATAATTGATGCTCAACTGCTCGCGGATTGCACCTTCCTTTGCGTACTCGATGGACCTCTTCGAGAAATCGATGCCAGTCACATTTGCTCCGCGTTTCGCCAAACGTGCTGCGTACAGTCCAGGACCACAGCCAAAATCAGCTATTTGGGTGTTCCTGCCGATGTTGAACTCAGATGCGATCCATTCCACTGATCGATTGATGAATTCTGCATTCCGCGAAGAAACGTCGATGGCCTCGTTGAGGTGGAACGAGAGCATCTGCTTTGACGTATGTTCATCGGTCCATAAATCGCTTGCGGTGTAGAACTCGAATGGTTCAGGGCGGGTATTGATATCTTCTAATTCTCTAAACATGAATGTATTCGTTTCCTTTCTTACACAGAACGCCGCGCTTCACCTGACGGCGGCGGGAAACAAATGGCAGGTCAAAAGCTGAAAATTACAATTTGTAGACCAATTGCTTATTGCCGCACGATATAGCCGGTCAGCGTGCAAGCGGATGGTTATGTGCTTTAATTTTCTAACCTTGCTGTCAACGCCGAATATTCGTTTTAGCAATTCTGTTTTATTTTTTGACTCTTGAAATGAAGGAAGTGATCACAAGCCCTGC
>CAZENC010000624.1:0-1680 GCA_964513115.1 uncultured Desulfobacteraceae bacterium
TGTCGGGTCGGAGGTGGCGCCCGGAGGCTAGCCACCGTCCGCCGCTCAAACCGGACGTACGGTTTTCCCGTATCCGGCTTTCACAAAGGCACCTTTGTATGGCAGTGCAATGGTCGGTATCAGTGAGATAAGCTTCACAAGGCCCATTTCTCCATAGAGGGCCGATTCCGGCAAGATTTTCCAGCCCGCATTTCGCCATCTTTTACATCTATATGACCATATGCGACGCACTATCCACCGATCCAATCGATTGAAGAGCTTGCGGACGTGGGCTTTGCAATAGTAATTGCCCCACCCGCGAATGACCGGGTTGAGTTGTCCTATCAACGTTTCAACACTTATCGGTGCTTTCCTTCGCGTTCTTTTGCGTATTTGCTCCTTAAAGTGCTTAATCGACTTGTCCCGAGGAAACGCATACAGACTCATCGTCTTGGCACCGCTCCGAATCTTGTCATGGGACAGCTTAAGCGGGCGACTTCCCCGCTTGATCTTGTACCCCAAAAACTCAAACCCATATCCCACATGGACAATACGGGTTTTCTCAGGGTTCAAAATAACCCCGAGTTTCGCCAATATCTTCTTGGCGATGTTCATCGCAGCTTTTGCCTCGGCCCTACTCTTGCAGGTGAGCACCCAATCATCCGCCCACCTGGTAAGCCTATACCCCTTCCTCCTCATTTCCCGGTCAAACGGAGTCAAGAGAATGTTGCTAAGCAGTGGAGAAATTACCCCTCCCTGCGGCGTGCCCTGCTCAGTGGGAAGTCTCTTTCCAGCCTCATAGAATCCGGCTTTCAACATGCTCTCTATTAGCCTGAGCACCCTGCCATCCGATATCCGCTGGTTAACCAGGACCATCAGTTTGTCGTGATCCACAGATCCAAAAAAATCCTTCAGATCGGCATCAACGACCCATTCATTCCCGGTCTTGATTTCTGTCCACACCTTGCGGAGCGCATCCTTTGGTGACCTGCCTTTCCGGTATCCAAAATTGGCTTCGTCAAATACCGGATCGAAGATCGGCTCTACCCTGTTCAGCAGCGCTTGCTGACACACACGATCGTAGATTGTTGGTATACCCAACGGCCGCTTCTTCCCAGGCTGGCCGGGCTTCGGGATCATGTGTCGACGCACCGGCAGGGGCCGATAGCTCTCAGATTTGAGCTCTCTATGCAACCGCTCAAGGTTCAACTCACGCTTTTCCTCAAACGATTTGATGCTCTGACCGTCTATCCCCCCGCTTCCCTTATTGCGTCTCACCTTCTCCCACGCCAACTCCAAATTCTTCATCTTGTAAATCTTGTCCACCAATGAGTGAACCTTCCGTGCACCTGTCGGATTGAGCCAATCTGCGAGTCTCCTCAGCCGTTGCCCTATGGGTTTTTCGCTTATGGAACTGTTCCTTGACAACTGCCTTACTCCTCTCGTCACACTGTCTTTCACCAACTACCCTTGCCAACCGCCTTCCCCAACTCACTCAGTTGTCCCCCTTTTGGGATCACACGGCTTTCGCCGTGCTTCAGGTACTATTCGGTTGTCCGACTACTCACATGCCATCGCTTCCCACTTCGCATTGCGCTTATAGGGTCACTTATCCTGACGCCACTCAGGAAACATGTGAGTCCTCCTGGGGTCACACTCTGATCTTCCGTACCGTGCCGTCCGCAAACACCTTGGTGCGGT
>CAZENC010000625.1:0-1679 GCA_964513115.1 uncultured Desulfobacteraceae bacterium
TGGGATGCTGAAAGGGGAATCAAACTGGCTGTTGAGGAAATAAACGCCAAAGGAGGCGTCACAGTGGGAGGTAAAAAGCACCTCTTTGAGGTGGAGGTCATTGATACCCGAGACTTAGAGCCTGGCGTTCCTGTTAGCGAGGCCCTTCTGGCGGTGGAAAAGCTGATTTTGGATAAAAAGGCCGATTTTATCTTGGGCGGGCCGGTTCGATCCGAGGCGGCCCTGGCTGCCATGCCCCTTTTATCCAAGTATAAGAAGATATCAATTCTTAGCACGGGCGTATTGACACCGAAATACCACGCGATGGTGGCAAAAGAATATGACAAGTACAAATATTGTTTTCGTATTCACGGTGAGGCGGTGCAGCTCGTGGGTGAGATGTTCGCTAATTTCACCGAACTGAGAGAAAAATATGGATTTAACAATTTGTTCATTATCGCCCAGGATGTCTCTCATGCGCGGGGTGCGGCAAATGTGATGAACAAGGTGGCCCTCAAAAAGGGTTGGAATGTGACCGGGGTGGAGATTTATCCTACCGGTGCCAGCGATTTTTCCATGGGATTGCTCAAAGCAAAAAAGACTAAATCGGAAATTATCAATATCTGGATGGATATGCCTGAGAGCTCAATTCTCCTGAAGCAGTGGTATGACATGAAGATCCCCGCTCTTCCCTTTGGTTCCACACTTGCCGCGGCCGAACAACCGGGCTTCTGGAAAGCTACGGAAGGGAAGGGAGAATACACTCTTTGCAATGTGGTCAATGCAGGCAATGCGCCATCCGAAGCCACACCGTGGACCATGAAATTTTACAATGCCTATGCAAAAAAATGGAACGTTGAGCCTGAAGGACTGGGCAGTTCCAGCAGTTATATGGCGGTCTATGTATTAAGGGATGCCATTGAACGTGCCGGCACATTGGATTCCGACAAGGTTGTTTCGGAACTGGAAAAAACGGATGTCATGGGCGTTTATGGCAGGCTCAGATTTGATCCGAAAAGCCACCAGGTCATTCCAAGTCTGGATCCAAAAGAGGGTGCTGTTGGCACCATTCTTCAATGGCAGGCCGGCAAAAGAATTGTGGTGTTTCCCAAAAGCATAGCTACCGGCACAATTAAGCTGCCACCTTGGATGAAGAAATAAAATTGCTTCGCAATTTTATATAACGTCCGGCACTCAGCAGGGACTGAGTGCCGGACTATAAAAAAAGGAAATTCCTCTACAGCAAAACTATCGAAATTCTGAAATGAAATTATGGACATCTTGATATACGGTACCGTCAACAGCATTGCACTGGCCCTCATGGCATTAGGATTTGCCCTGGTATACGGGATCAGCCGTGTCCCGAATTTTGCTCATGGGGCCCTTTACGTGATAACTGGGTTCATTACGTGGAGCTTATCGCGTACACTGGGGTTCAACTACCTCCTCAGCATTATTGTGGCCATAATTGCCATTGGGGTGGTGGGTGCCCTTATTTATCAGTTTGTACTTATCCGCGTCAGAGGAATGGCCATTTCGGAAATTATCGCCTCCTATGCCATCGGCTTGGCCATCCTGGAAGGATTGCGATGGGGAGGATTCAAAGGGTCGACCTATACCCTGCCCGTATTCATAGAGGGTAGTATAAACATCTGGGATGTACCTGTTGACCTGCACAGGGTTTTAGTTGTTGGAATCGG
>CAZENC010000626.1:0-1666 GCA_964513115.1 uncultured Desulfobacteraceae bacterium
GGACTCAAGTATGCTCTTTTCGTCATCTACAACCAAAACTGTTCCGGACATCTAATTTATGCCTCATCTAATGTTGCGTCCCAGAAATAACCTAAGTAATTTAGCCATATTTTGTGTCTCGAAAAAGTGAGTTTGAAATCCTAAATCCGAATTTCGTGCTTAGAATTTGTCATTTTAAAGCAAGAAAATGATTAAACAGCCTGTCTGTTCTTCATCATTTCCAAGGCTATTTTGGCAGTCGCTTCAGATGCACCAAACCTTCCAAGATTTTCCCTTATTCCCCTTAGCTTTGTTATCATATTCTCCCTGATACCCTCATCCTCAAGAATGCTCAGCGCTTCACGAGCAAGCCTGTCGGGCGCGACATCATCCTGAATAAGTTCCGGCGCCACCGCTTCTCCTGCCACAAGGTTTACAAGACCTATATAAGGTACCCTGACCACAATCCTGCCTAACCAGTAAGAAAAACGAGAGATCTTATAGGCGATTACCATGGGAATCCCCATCAAGGCCGTTTCAAGAGTAGCGGTACCGGAAGCCACGAGGGCAACATGGCAAATCCTAAGAGTTTCGAGTGTATCTCCCGGGATGATCTCAATCTTCACTGCTGAATCTTCCGTAAACGATTGTATAAACCCGGCATCGATGGTAGGTGCCAGGGATAAACGGCATCGGATTTTCGGATACCTTTTTCCCAGAATCTGTACCGATTCTACCATAACCGGAAGCAGATTCCTGATCTCCTCCTTCCGGCTGCCAGGTAGCAGTCCCACTACAGGATAACCTTGTTCCGATCCCAATTCAACTCCAGCCTGCTGCTTATCAACCTCCCTTGATAGGGTATCCAAAAGAGGGTGGCCCACATAGTCGACTGATATACCTCTCTTTCCGTAAAAGTTCTTCTCGAAAGGAAGAATAACGGCCATTCGATCAATACGGCGCGCTATCTTTCTAACCCTTCCTCTTCGCCACGCCCACACCTGAGGACTGATATAGTACAGTACTGGAACTTTAAAACGCTTTGCAGTCCTCGCAATGTGTATATTGAAATCGGGATAATCAATAAGAATCAGGAGGTCGGGACGTTTGCTTTTCAGGATACGCTTTAGTCTACCGGATGCTCTGGCAATCGTGCTCAGCTTGCTCAATACCTCTGTAATTCCGACAACTGCCATTTCGGAAGAGGAAAACAGGATTTTTACCCCGGCTTCCTCCATATTTTTGCCCCCTACGCCCCAGAAGACGATACCAGGGGCCAATTTTTTCATGGACTTTACGAGATTTGAGCCATGCAAATCGGCTGAGGCCTCACCGGCCACAATCACGACGAACTTGAGATCCCCTGAAAATGCATCGCGTGGGCATTCCTCACCCGGCACCCGGCCTTTTTCTGGGTGCCGGACCATGAGGTTGAAGAACGAACTGAGAAAACACAAATTCCTTAACATTTGGAGGTCCCCTATCCCGCCTTAGTCCCGCCATAAAGGGACAGGGGGTTTTATTTAATTGATTGACTGAAAACCATTACAGTCTCTCTCAATTTGGTCAATGATCCCAAGAGCATATTTGAGCGCCCTTCGTCCATCCTTCCCTGACACAACCGGCTCAGACCCATTAATAACTGCATTCACAAAAGAAGAAACTTCATCAGCTAGGGGGTCACTAT
>CAZENC010000627.1:0-1663 GCA_964513115.1 uncultured Desulfobacteraceae bacterium
ATCCTTTACCGCGAGTGCTACCTCTGCAGTATGAGTGGACTCAAATATACTATACGACCCCAAGCCCACAACCTCCTCTGTGTCTTCGCTTGGTATCACTGCGAGGATTACCATCTCATTGGAGTAGTCGATAACGACAAACTCCTGCAATCGTTCGTGGGGCATGTCCTTTCGGATAGACATGAACCTGCGATAGAGACTCCGGTCTGAAAGTGAATAGAAGAAATCCTTGAGCAGGTCTTCGTCGCTAATTTTCACAGGCCTCAACAAGATTTCAAATCCCTTTCTAGTGGTCCTATAGGTTTCAAGTGATTCGGGGTATTCTCCTCTCTTTCCGGGCATAAAGGCCTGGTCTTTGTAAATGAGATTGCGTTTTTTTGCCTCCTCTATGAGCCATGATCTAAATTGTGGATGTGCAATGGAGATTAATCCCATTGCCCGTTCCCTGATGTTTTTTCCGTGAAGATAGGCCATCCCATACTCTGTTACTACATATTGCACATCGCACCTATTAAGTGTGGAACCAGACCCCTCTATGAGGAAGGGGACGATTCTTGAGACCTTGCCTTGCTGTGCCGTAGAGGGAAGAGCAAGAATCGTTTTACCCTTTGGTGCCAATGCCGCCCCTCTCATGAAATTCGCCTGGCCCCCTATGCCACTGTAAAACTGCATTCCGAGAGAATCAGCCGTTGTCTGCCCTGTCAGGTCGATTGCCAGCGCTGTGTTGATGGCTGTCATGTGTTCCTGTCGGGCAATAACCAGAGGATTATTGGTGTAATCAACGGTTCTGAATTCTATCGAGGGATTATCATGGATATATTCATAGGTTTCCTTTGTACCCATACAAAAGGTTGCCACTGTTTTCCCACGGTTAAGGGTTTTTTTGGAGTTGTCAATCACACCTTTTTTCATCAATTCTACGATACCGTGGGACAACAGCTCCGTGTGAACACCCAGATGTTGTTTCTCACCAAGACTGAGCAAAATGCCATCGATAATGTCTCCATAGCCAACCTGAATAGTATCGCCATCCTGAATGAGTCGCGACATATAGGTGCCGATTTGCTGGCCAATCTCAGGGTCAGCATGGGTATGGTACTCCAAAATAGGTTCATCATAAGGGATGATAAAATTTACATCATCTATATGGATAACGCCGTCTCCAGAGACCCGTGGCATATGGGTATTTACCTGAGCCACAACCAGTGGAGAAACCTCTGTGGCCGCTTTTACCATATCGACACTTACCCCTAAATTCATGTACCCATGCCTATCCGGCGGTGATGTCTGTATAAGGGCTACATCCAGGGGAACGAGACCGCGGTAAAATAAATCCGGGATATCTGATAGGGAAATGGGTGTATAATCCGCTGTTCCGCGATTGACCGCATCCCTGGTGTTGTTAGAAATGAAGAATGAATTATGACGGAAATTACGCCTGAATTTATCATCCGTGTAGGGAGCAACGCCGAGTGTCCAAATGTGAATTACCTCCGCATCGAAGAATGCCTTTGGATTAGACTCGACAAAGGTTATCAAGGCACGAACGAGATATTGCGGTTCAGCGCAACCGGTCGCTATAAATATTCTGTCACCTCGATGGATATGGCTGAATATTGTGTCCTCCGAGACACACTTATTCGGATAAGCATTCCTCATCCGA
>CAZENC010000628.1:0-1660 GCA_964513115.1 uncultured Desulfobacteraceae bacterium
CATAAATTTTTTATTATAAAAAAATTTATCTTTTTTTTCAATTGGAATGATATACGCAGCAGGGCCACGTCATTTAGGATTGAAATATTTGATATTCGAATTTAGGATTTTAAATGCATTTTTACAGACACAAAACTTGATGGACTCGTAAAAAGTCCATCAACGGTCCGAGGGCGGTTAAGCCCCGGACTTGGGTGGGGGTGGAACCATTTGAATTTACTTCAAATGGCGGGGGAGGGGTAACCCTCCTCCGCCGAGTATAAAGGCGCGAAGCGACTTTCTACGAGGTTGTCAAACTTGGCTAAATTATTTAAGTTATTTATGGGACGCAACACTAGCAGGTACAGGAAGAAGCCCACTTTCGTGGGGCCCTCGGTGCAAGCTGTGGACGGCTTGACCTCAATCTCTATTCCTGATAGATTCCAGACAGCATCGTGAAGTTTTGCCGGCAGTCAGTTTCACATATTAAACATTCTAAGTGTATGAATTCCTACAAAGAACACTAAATATCGGGTAGCTTTTATGAAAATCATGGTTACCGGCGGCGCCGGTTTTATAGGATCAAATGTCGTGGACGGATATATCCAGGCCGGCCATGAGGTGCTGGTGGTGGACAATCTCTTCACCGGAAAGCGATCTAACGTCAATCCGGAAGCACGGTTCTATGACATGGATATTCGTTCGCCGGATATGGGCGAATTGATCGGAAGGGATAGACCGGATATCCTCTGTCACCATGCTGCACAGATCAGCGTACCGGACTCTGTTTCTAAACCTATAGAGGATGCTGAAATTAACATTATAGGCCTGTTAAATCTTTTGGAAAGTGCTGTAAAATATAAAGTCAAAAAGGTAATCTTCATCTCCTCCGGAGGCGCTATTTACGGCGAAGCTTCTGAATACCCCACATCCGAATCTTGCCGGCCGAAACCATTTTCTCCCTATGCCGTGTCAAAATACTCATCAGAGCATTATCTCGCATATTATAAACACCAGTGCGGGCTTGATTACACGACCCTGCGCTACGCCAACATATATGGGCCGCGCCAGATTCCCCGTGCAGAGGCAGGTGTGGTGGCAATTTTCATGGACAATCTTATAAAGGGAAAATCTTCCGTTTTGAATCATTTTCCGGACGATGATGAGGGCATGGTAAGGGACTATTGTTACGTTGGCGATGTTGTGAAGGCAAATCTCAATGCCTTGGAGAAAGGCAGCGGGGACTGTTTCAATATCGGTACCGGTCTGGGGACAAAGACCCTGACCCTTTACAATATAGCCTTTAAGGCCTTTAAGGAATTGAGACCCGGGGTATCGGAAAAGCTGTCTGTACCGCTTAAGAAAACGGCCCGCCCCGGCGACCTGCCCAAGAGTTGTTTGATTGTAGATAAGGCGCGGCGTATCCTGGGATGGAGCCCTGAGACAACCCTCGAAGAGGGGATCCTTAATACCCTGGATTGGCGGATAAATCAACCCGTTTAGTTTTTCGCCAGGAGGCTGATGGAAAACCCCC
This sequence comes from uncultured Desulfobacteraceae bacterium, assembly GCA_964513115.1. Classification (GTDB taxonomy): domain Bacteria; phylum Desulfobacterota; class DSM-4660; order Desulfatiglandales; family Desulfatiglandaceae; genus JAFDHL01. Next base: position 1,514 of record CAZENC010000628.1, read on the forward strand.
ATCTACTGCTATCCTCATCCTCGCCCTGTTGAATTCTCGCTTCGCGAGACGGCATAGCCGATTCAACAGGGCAAGTCACTACGGCGCACTTCTATGTACGGCTTCCACCCTCCGTAGCCCGTCCTCCGTAGCAGGCTACTGCGGAGG
>CAZENC010000629.1:0-716 GCA_964513115.1 uncultured Desulfobacteraceae bacterium
AGAGATCTCACCGTTCAGTTTGTCATAAGAAGGGAACATGCCTTTACTGTCAATGCCCGGTGAGAGGGAGACGGGTTTGAGCCGTGTGGGGAAACGACCAATCCTTTCGATACTATCGCTGTAATATCGCTGAATATGTTTTCGGGATCGGGCAATAGTCAGTTCATCCAGAAGCTTGAAAAAGGGAGAGCCGAGGCTTTCAAGCAGTGCTTGGGTGTTTCTTTGCTCTTTTTTCTCGGCCCAGCGAGTGAAGGTGCGCTGTGCTCCTGCAAGTGTATCTCTGATACTGAAAATCCCCATATGAGCGTGAAAGGCATCATCTTTATTTTCCGTGATGAAATAGACCTGATTTCTAAGGTCTTGCAGACTATTGTTTACGGGAGTTGCAGAGAGCATGAGCACTCTGGTTTTCATACCACCCTGGATGATGTCTTCCATTAATCGCTGGTAGCGACTCTTCCGTATTAAGTTGCCCTCATCATCCCTCTTCCCAGGGGTGTTGTTCCTGAAATTATGGGATTCATCGATGACCACGAGATCATAATTACCCCAATTAATGGCCTCCAGGTTGATATCCCCTGAAAGTCCACTGTCCCGGCTTAGATCTGTATGGGAGAGTACGGTATAGCCGAAACGGTCTGCCAAAAGGGGGTTGAGCTCACTGTTGTTTTGGGCCAAAAAATTGGTCCAATTCTCTCTCAGCTTTTTGGGGCAGA
>CAZENC010000629.1:726-1659 GCA_964513115.1 uncultured Desulfobacteraceae bacterium
AGCACCCGGTGATTGCGCAGCTCGAAATATTTGATAATGGCCAGGGCCTCAAAGGTCTTTCCAAGCCCGACACTATCTGCAATAATACATCCCCCATGATTGAGGATCTTGTTTATCGCTCCTTTTACCCCATCTTTCTGGAATTCATAGAGCATGTTCCAGACAACAGTGCCTATCAAGTGGCTCTGTTCAGCCCTTAATTCTTCCTTTGCCTGATCAGTAAGGTATTTTTCAAAGAGATGGAAGAGGGACTTATAATAGATAAACTCAGGTGCGTGATTTTGATAGAGCTGTTTTAAGTAAAACAACACATCATCCCTGACATCAGCGACTAGTTCCTCGTCTTCCCAGATCTTATCAAACCAGGTCTTGAGGTCGATCCGGTCCCGCCTGTCGTTCACTTCAAGATTTAACTCAATGTTGTTATTGGTCCCAAGGCCCAAGCCCTTGACCGTGAAATTTGAGCTGCCCACAATAGCATCATCAATACCGTTTGTGCTTGTGTGATACATTTTACCATGGAGCAAATTACTCATCTTTATAGAGCGTATTTCCACCTTTGACTGAATCCAGTCCGCACACTCCCTGGCGAGCTGTTTTTGTTGCAGGCGTTTTTCGATCTCAAGGTGCTCATCAACGATTTGAAAGGACTTTTTCTCCGTTTTTTCAGGGTCAAGCGAGCGGACAAATCGCGGTTCACCAAAAAGAAACCTGAGCTTATTGATTCCCAGGAGGTTTTCCTTGAGCGCCTCAAATGCGTAGATGGTGAAAAAGGCCGAAACGAATGAGAGGTCCGCATCCTTTTTTATTTTACTTCTAAGGAATTCTCCTACGGAACCTCTGTAATAGTTGTCATGTATGCCGCTTGTAATAGGGCTCATGACATCCTCCGAAATCAGGTGGGCAAGCTTTTTATATTTGACGAGATCTAGA
>CAZENC010000630.1:0-1654 GCA_964513115.1 uncultured Desulfobacteraceae bacterium
TCATAGCGGCACCGCACACCTCCAATTGGGATTTTTTTTACACCATCTGCCTGGCCTTCATTCTTGAAATCAAGCCCTTCATTATGATGAAGGGCGCCTGGTTCAGTTGGCCGATGGGTTCTTTTCTCAGATGGTTGGGAGCCATTCCCGTCGATCGCTCCAAATCAAGCGATGTTGTGGCACGGTCGATACAGGCCTTTCGTGCACATCCACGAATGGTCCTGGTGGTTTCTCCTTCCGGGACGCGCAGGAAGGTCATGTACTGGAAAACCGGATTTTACCATATCGCCATGGGGGCGGATGTCCCCATCGTGCTGGGGTATCTGAATTACCGACGCAAGGTTGGGGGTATCGGGCCGGTCGTTCACCCGACCGGAAATATGGAAGCGGATATGAAAATCATTCAGGACTTTTATAATGGGGGACGTTGTTGACTATGTTGACAAAGTATGTTAATTGTTTGAGATATAAATAATGGAAATGAAAATGCACGGAAATTAATCAGGAGTGATTATGCCACGCCAAGCCCGCCTGGATGCCCCCGGCACCCTGCACCATGTTATCATCAGGGGCATAGAAAAGAGAAAAATAGTCGATGATAAATATGATCGAAAGAATTTCGTAACCCGCCTTGGAGATCTTGCCACTGATACTAAAACCGAAATATTTGCCTGGTCCTTGATGTCCAATCACGCCCATATCTTATTACGCAGTGGGCCTCCAGGTCTTTCAAAGTATATGAGAAGATTGCTAAGTGGATATGCGATAAGCTATAACCTCCGTCATAAACGACACGGGCACCTTTTTCAAAACCGTTACAAATCCATTGTGTGTGAAGAGGATGCCTATTTTAAAGAACTTGTTCGATACATCCATCTCAATTCCTTAAGAGCAAAGATCGTTAAAGATCTATCAGGCCTTGACAGATATCCCTGGTGCGGCCACAGCGTATTGATGGGAAGGAGAAAACATGAATGGCAGAATGTTAATTATGTTTTATCCTGGTTTGGTCGTAAAGAACGACAGGCAAGGAAAGCCTACCGTGAATATATGAAAAGAGGTTTATCAGATGGAAGGCGGCCCGAATTGGTAGGTGGCGGATTAATACGATCACTTGGTGGATGGTCTGCTGTAATGTCTTTAAGGCGAAGCAATGCGAGGGTTTTGAGTGATGAAAGAATATTGGGCAGTGGTGAGTTTGTAGAAAAATTGATTGAAGAAGCTGATGAGAGGATGAAATATCAGTATTCAGGAGACAGGCAAAGGAAGCTGGCTGTAAAGCTGATCAAGGAGGTATTTGAAAAAGAAAGTATTAACCTCAAAGAGATGCAGTCGGGCAGCCGTCGGGGAAGAATACCAAAAATCAGGTCGGATTTGGCGTATCAATTGATTACGGAAAATGGCATGACATTAGCGGAAACAGGTCGACAACTGGGTGTGTCCACATCTGCAATTTCAAAAATATTGAAAAGGCGGACAAAGAGTTTGTCAATATAGTCAACAACGTCCCCTACCTACTCGTGTAAGATTTTCTTGACATCTTAAAAGTGAAAAAGTAATGTCTCCATCAATTGATGGAAACAGTTATTGGAATAACCCGATGGTAACACCACTTGAAAAGGCCAGAAAAGATCCGGATTCCATGAAGGGCAAG
>CAZENC010000631.1:0-1654 GCA_964513115.1 uncultured Desulfobacteraceae bacterium
GCATCCCACACCCTGGCCCTTTTCCATGAGGTTATCTATCGTTACACCACGGAACAGGCTATCCAGGACGGATATCTGGTGGATTATGATGCTGTGAAAATCAAATCCAATATGCGTATGAACGGAGTCTTCCTGAAGCCCGGTGAGCATGTAGGGGTTATCGATACGGAAACGGGTCATGAGACTTATGATGAACTGGAGGACGAGCGGGAGTTCGCCACTAATGATATAGAGCGGAAGGTCACATCTCCGGATAGCAACCGCAAGATCATACAGGAGATCGCTAAACATGCTTTGAAACATCAAGATGAGGCCGGTCGCTTTCCGAAGATCCTTATCTTTGCCGTCAATGATTTGCCCCACACTTCCCACTGTGACCAATTGGTTCAGATATGTAAGGAGGAGTTCGGTCAAGGCGATGATTTTGTAAAAAAGATTACCGGAAGCCCCAGCGTGGATCGTCCTCTGCAAAAGATCAGGGAATTCCGAAACCGGCCCAACCCAAAAATCGCTGTGACCGTGGACATGCTCACAACCGGGGTGGATATTCCGGCCCTGGAATTTCTGGTTTTTTTAAGGCCTGTCAAATCCCGTATCCTTTGGGTCCAGATGCTCGGCCGAGGCACCCGCCGCTGCCCGGACATCCATAAGGAAAAATTTGTCATCTTTGATTGTTTTGATGGGAGCCTTATCAAATATTTCCAGGATACTACTGACTTTAAGGTCGAAATTCCCCAAAAAGAGCCCTTGTCCATTGTCCAGGTCATCGAAAACATATACCAGAATGTAGATCGGGACTATCATGTCAAGGTGCTGAAAAGAAGATTGCGGCGGATCGAACGCAACATGAGCGGCGAAGGCCGTGAGAAATTCACCGATTTTATTGAGGATGGTGACATAGGAAAGTTTACAGATAGACTGTCAGATCTGATCCAAAATGATTTCACGGAAACAATGAAGATCCTCCGCAATAAGACCTTTCAGGAACTTTTGGTCAACTATCCCAGGGCAAAGCGTAGTTTTATGGTCGGATATGAAGCGGAAGATGATGTGTCCTCTGAAGTGGCCTTTCGAAAGGGCAGCGAGTATCAGAAGCCCGAAGACTATCTTGATGCCTTTGCCCGTTTCGTCCGGGAAAATCCTGAACAGATCGAGGCGATTCGGATACTGCTGGAACGGCCCAAGGAGTGGCGAACGGATGTCCTTGAAGAATTGAGGCAGAAACTGGCCCGGGAAGACTTTTCCGAAAAAACACTTCAAAGGGCCCACCAATTAGTATACAAAAAGACCCTTGCCGATATTATCTCAATGGTCAAGCACGGTGCCCGCGACGAAGCACCTCTATTAAATGCAGAGGAGAGGGTGGACATGGCCATGGCCAGGGTCATGGAAGGCAAAACCTTCAACAAGAAACAGCAACAATGGTTGGGTATGATCCGGGAGCATATGGTAAGTAACCTAACAATTGAAATGAATCATTTTGACTATGCCCCGATATTCGAGCGAAAAGGTGGACTGAGTAGTGCACGTCGAATATTTGATGATAAGCTCGAAGCACTGGTTGTGGATCTGAATTATGCCGTGGCCGCATGATAAAGCACTGATGACAAATAATAAGGACTATTTGAATGACTGACATTGTTAACAAGCTCTG
>CAZENC010000632.1:0-1650 GCA_964513115.1 uncultured Desulfobacteraceae bacterium
TAATTTTCTCGTGACAGTCCTGGCAGGAGGTCTGTCCATGGACCGAGATGTGAAATTGTTCGGGATCTATCAGCCACGAAGCATCACTTGTCTGAAAACCAAATATTAGGGAAACTAAAATAAAAATAAGAATAGTTGCATTTTTTATTGTCATTTTTCTGTTAAGCAGATCCTTAACATGCTTACTCAAACTCATCTTACCCCTTCAGGGAAAACAATAGCTCCGTGACAGGTTATGTTAGAAATGAATTGGTTTAGTGGTAAGACCAATAAATCAACCTACCATTTAATGTCAAAGAATCTTAGAAGGCTTTTAGCAGAACTGATGCTGAAAGTCAATAATGACATATCACAAACACCCTATACGATAATGACAATAATAACATATTGAAACAAATAGATTAAACAACATAAACGGTCGCTTTCCCTTTATTTATTCCACGACTATACCCCGGAATTAAAGGAAACTCTGTGAATTTTAACTCATAATGGTATGACCAAGATAATTTAAAACCAACAAACTTTTACCCCTGGCACACCTGCCATAGAACTCAGGGCTTTTCCCATCTTGCAGCCAGGAAGGCCCCCGTCATTAAGCCCCTCTTCCGCCCTTCACGTTCAATTTCATGTGCCTCCCCAGGGGCATCATCCTTTTGAAAGTGTATTGCTGTCTTGACTACAGCATTTGCAGGGGCAATGGACCGCATCTCATCAGGTGACCTGAAAATTGTCTTTTCAAATATCGAAGGGCCTTTCTTGGCTGCATTTATCCTGCGAGCAGCCCAAGGACTGAGGCTGTTGAGGGTGGTCACCACAATTATTCCGCCTCTCCTTGTCACCCGGAATAATTCCTTAACGACCCTCTGCGCATCTTTTACAAACTCAATGGCGGTCATGGAGACGACCTTATCAAAGGAGTCATCTGCAAAAGGCAGGGACATCATATCCCCGACAATCCCACTGAAAGGATATTTTTTTGCCTTGTGACATGCCAGCATGACCATGGGCCGGGATATATCAAGCCCTATAACATGTGGGCCAAAAGATAGGATATCGAGCGTAAACACCCCTGTTCCACAACCCACATCAAGTATAATCTTCCCCTGATCTGCCCCCAACATTTCCAGGAGAAGCTCGCTTTCATATATCTTCACAAGTGCCCCGATGGGTGTCTCGAACCACTTGTCATACTTTTCAGGCCAGTCATCAAAGAGCCTGTTTCCTTTGTTATTCCGCTTGGACATCAAGTGCTACCCCCTCGCGTGTCCACAAATAACTCAAATACCGGAATATAAGGTATTTCAGTCGAAATCTTTCCAGGATGTACCGCCCAACTACAAATCATGGTCTTGCCGTCATGTCCGGTAATAACATTTGCCTGGAACCGCCCTAACAAAAAGGATATTAAAAAAAAGAGTATTAAGTGTCAATTGTGGAGCTGTCACCCTGATCCACCATCAAGGCATCATCTGCTTCGTTACCTTCGATCGCTCCTCCTTGCAGCGTATTATTGGTCATACGCTTCAGTCGTCGCCATGAGCCTGTCGAATGGCATCTAATACATTGATAAAGTTCAAAAGTTTTGGCATCAACAGTGATTCGTTCATATTTCTTGAGGCGGTGTGGGTTTCCGAAAGGCTATCTCAAAAA
>CAZENC010000633.1:0-1648 GCA_964513115.1 uncultured Desulfobacteraceae bacterium
CCGGGGATATAAGGTTTGATATCTAAGATTGGTGTGTTATCAGCAACATCCATTTCTTTGACGCGAAGAACATTTTTTTGCCTGGTTATTAGGGTAACTACTGATAGACCTAACGGGTTAGGTCTGTTGGGTAACCTGGTAGTGAAAATGCCATGTGGTGTAATATCTAGGGGCATCGTGAAATGAAGCGATCGTGTCTCACACTGATGAAAATAATAAAGTATAATCAGGTGAGAAAAACCCTCAATATCCTTTAATCCGGCCTCATATTCGGTGAATATTTCTATTTCGGAAATTTGGATTAAGCCACGTCCCTGGCATGGTGCTTCGTCAGGAGTTTTGTAAGGTGAATGTATCACCCCTATCGGCCTGAGCTCAATTATTGAATGCTTGTCCATAATAATGGGGTCACATCATAAAATAATAAGTATATGGTTTTAATTTTTTCCATATTTATAGATACCAAAAGATTGGAATTGAAATCATATTGCCTAAAAATAATACAACAGCCCACAGGGCCTTTTTATCATTCCGCCTGCGATTTCTTCAAGGAGTTGTCGGAACAATCTGTATTGGGCGAAGGGAACGTTGCTTCGCGGTCTGTCGTCGAGGCAGGGAAGGTAGCGGCCACTGGCCAGAAGGGGAGGCACTGTCTCCTCCACAGCTTTACGCACGGCGCTCTCGTCCTGGCTCAATGCTTCCGAATTTATACCACCAATCAGTGCCAGATCCGGACCGAAGGTCTCGCGAAGCACAGAGTATTCCATGCCAGCACTTCGGATGTTGCTTATCCAGAGGCCGTTGATACCCGCCTCGATCAAGGGAGGGAAAAGGGAGGATAGATCTCCACCAGTGGTGCACAGGATACGGAGAGGTACGTTGAATTTTTCTAAGAGGCTCAGAATTTTTCTGTAACCGGGCATTGCGAAACGTTCGAACATGGCCGGGGAGATCACAGGTCCAGTGTTTGAGGCGATCGGTTCGTAAAAAGCGGCATAATCCACCGAAACTTGTGAAAGTACACGCTCAATGCAAACAGAGTAGAAATCCGTGGTCCTTTCGATGAGAGCATCCACCATCGTCGGTTTTTCTAGGAGAGCCAACAAAGCTGGAACCAGAGACTCCCAATCCCCCACTCCCAGCATTTGCAGGAGTCCGCCCCCCCAGGCATCCAAGTAAAAGACACGGCCCTCTTGTGTGAGGCGCTTGCAGTTCTCAACAAAGCCTTCTGCGTAGCGCGAAGGATCATCAGGATCATAGTGCCGGGAAAATGAAGATAGGTCACTTAGCAGATCAGGAGCTTTCTCGAAATAAGGGTAACTCCGGATGGTCAGCCCCACAGGGTGGTGTGTTTCCAGATCGAAAAACTCGGCGACGGATTTTTCGAGCGGAAGTCCCTCCATGTGCCAGTGTTCGACCGTCTCTTCGTCGGGCTCGAGATCAAAGAAGGGAAAGCGGTCTGCTCCGGTACCCAGCAAAGTTCCTAAAAATCTCTGTTTCTGGTTTATAGTGGCCATGACAACTCTAATAGTAATGCGTCCGTAAAAAGTAAACAAGTTCAGGATTTGGAGCACGGACTTTTTTCCAACCCAATCCTGCCTCAGGTTATACTAAGCTATTTTTATATTTTATCATAGGCGACCCCATC
>CAZENC010000634.1:0-1646 GCA_964513115.1 uncultured Desulfobacteraceae bacterium
CTTTAACTCCTACCTGGTCAATATCTATGTTTCTGTTATCCTTATGGTTTTGTATATCTTTCATGGTCATATCATCCAAGAACAAGTGTTCTTTTGCACTATATTATCTTTCTGCCAAAGTCAATAAAAACGTCCTAAATATAGCGATGGTCTTTCAGACACATTTACTTAAAGGATCAATTCTCCTCAGCCAGGTAATCCTTCAACTTTTCACCAAGCGAATCAGGCCACTCATCATCATATAAAAATGCATTTATCTCCTGTTTTGTAAGGCTTCTCAGAATGTCCCCCGGCAACTCTCTCAATGCCTCAATTCTACCGGTCTTAGGCTCTTTACCACGATTTTTCTTTTCATCCATTGAGAATTCTCCTTTAGGGCTTTATGGTATTTATCTCAAAACCGATCTGTTTCGTTTTTCAGTAAATACCTCACGACCCGATCTTCACTACCGGCATTTAAAACCTGGAGGCCCTAAGTAGAATAGATCTTTTTTAAAAAGCCCCTCTCCTCTATCTTCGGGGGGCTATCCTTTAGGTTTTTCGTTTACTGAAAATAAAATTTAATACCCATACCGACAACAAATCCATCCAAATCGATTTCATAAGTTTGGTAAGAACCAGGTGCGGCTACGTTTAAATCCGGCCTGGACCATATGTATTTGGCATCCAGATTTAAGGCCACATTCTCCGTAAAGAACAACTCCAGGCCGGCATTCGCAAGCCAGGCAAAACTGTCATCCAAATCGACATTAGAACCGGGATTAAAAGCCGTCCATAAAGGGTCTTGATCAAAACTATTAAAATACCATCCCACCCCTCCGCCGATGTAGGGTCTAAATCCCGAATTTGTTGGGATATGAATCCTAAGTGTCAATAACAACGGAATCGTCGATATCGCTCCGCCTCTCATGCTCTGACCGGGCGTAGTAAATTCCGTATCCCTGTCAAGCACATAGTCGGCACTCAGTTCCATAGATAAAACGTCGCTCATAACATAGGTGGTATTAATTCCAAAGCTAAATGAAGAATTAACATCAATATCAATCCTGGTTCCATCGGTTGCATCTATGATACTATCATCTCCAGAAAAGACAAACCCGCCCCGGACGCCTATTCCGAATCTGCTACCGTCCGATGCCAGTACTATTGATGAAAACAATATCAACGAAACAACCACAAATGCCACTAGGATTCTCTTCATAATTCTTTCCTCCTTTCGACACAACTAGAACATTCATGCATTTTTCCTCTAAGCAGGCACCCAAGGACTTACACACTTGATCCTTTTCCTGTTCTTGACAGGCAAAGTTTGACGGACTCGTAAAAAGCCTGTCAATCCCGCAGGGCGGGAGGGTGAGGGTGGAACCATTTGAATTTACTTCAAATGGCGGTGGAGGGGACGCCCTTCCCCGCCGAGTGAAAAGGCCCAGAGCGCCTTTTTACGAAGTTATCAAGTTTAGAAGGAAAGACTCTTTTATGTCAAGCAAATCGAAAAATGCCAAAAATTTCGCCTAAAACAAGAATTCATCACGGTTTTTGTTGACATTCAAAAGGGCATTTGCCAATTCAATATCATAGAGGTTATAAAATCTAGTGTTGCGTCCCAGAAATAACTTAAATAATTTAGCTGATTTTTGTGTCTCGAA
>CAZENC010000635.1:0-1645 GCA_964513115.1 uncultured Desulfobacteraceae bacterium
TTCATGAGTTCGTCGTCAATGACAATATTTGTTCGCATAAATCCTCCTGAATTCGCTGTGCGCGGATTGAACATGGACAATGGGGGAAAGACGCCGCATGCCTTTTAACCCGGTCGTGTGTACCGGCGGGCATGGCACGGAACTAGCGAGGTGACACGCATTCGCATCTGAATCAGGGAGCTTCCCGCGGTCAGCAACCAGCAATTAGCCAACACCCTGTTTTTGAGGTCCTTAGCTGAAAGCCGAAAGCTTGCCCGCCGTCCCTGTGGCGGGTTGATGGCTGACAGCACGCCCGTCCTCCGTAGCAGGCCACTGGGGAGGGTGGACAGGCTACTGCGGATTATGGGAAGTCAAAAGACATTAGTTTGTGGATTAGCACCAATTAATGCTTAAACGCCCTCTGCCCCGTAAAAACCATGGTCACTTTCGGGTCCGCTTCATTACATGCCTCAATGGCCTCAAAGTCCCTCATGGACCCTCCGGGCTGGACAATGGAAGCAATTCCCTCGCGAATGCCCGCATCAACCCCGTCCCTGAAGGGAAAAAAGGCATCTGAAACCATGCAGGAACCGATTAGTCCACCCTTCGCCTGTTTTGTTTCCTCATCTATCTCCTGTAACAGATCACGGCTTTTCTGACCCTTTTCAACCGCCAATTGCAGATCCTTGTAAGGAAGTCCGTATTTTCTAAAACAGAGGGCGTCCGCGTATTTGGTATATGCCTTGAAAATTCCTATCTCCGCAACACCGACCCGGTCCTGTTCACCGGTACCGATCCCAACGGTCACGCCGTCACTGACATAGATGACCGAGTTGGAAGTGATACCCTGTTCCACCTGCCATCCGAACAACATGTCCGCATAATCTTTTTCAGTGGGTTTTCGTGCGATGGTATATGTTTTTCCCTTATACTCAGAGCTGGCAAGGGTAAAATCCTCGGGGGATTTTATGCGATTCAAGGGGGATTGCTGAACAATAATTCCGCCGTCTATCAGGCTTTTAAATTCCACGAATCTCATATCCGCAAAATCCGAAAGCCTATCCATGTTCCTTATGCGTATTATCCGGAGATTGGCCCTTTTCGATAACGTATCAACAGTTCCTTCTTCGAAGTCAGGTGCAGCAACTACCTCCAGATAGTTTTCAGAGATCATCTCGGCGGTCGCCTCGTCCACAGGCCTGTTAAACAAAGCACATCCTCCGAACGCGGCAATGCGATCCGCCATGTTTGCCTTTCCATAGGCCTCCGAAAGGGTAGCTCCGTAGGCCACGCCGCATGGATTATTGTGTTTTACTATAACCACCGCGGGTCCCGCAGTGAGGTATTTCATGATATTGAGGGAATTGTCCACATCCGTCATATTGGTCTTGCCTGGATGCTTTCCGCTCTGGAGCATATCCTCCTCTGTGATAGCCGAGGCCAGACCGCGTCCCGGCCCTATAAACCGGCAGTCAGCCAAAATCAGATTGCCGTTTACAAGTTCATACATTGCGGCTTCCTGCCCCGGGTTTTCACCGTATCGAAGACCCTTTTCAACAAGCTCATCTGCCTCTTGATCATGAATTTTCCAGGATCTCTTCCTGTATTTGAGCACCTGGTCCCCAAACGAAATCGTTATTTCGGGTGGGAAATGGTCATCCATTAC
>CAZENC010000636.1:0-1613 GCA_964513115.1 uncultured Desulfobacteraceae bacterium
CGTCTCGGTCAGATCCAACCTCCAGTGCTGTGACAAATCCTGGCCGTAGGTTACGCTTCCCAGGTGTCTGACCGTGTCATTCTGGTCCTCTTCGGCATACCACACAAAGGTGGGGGCATACGCAAGCTCAAGATTACTGTGTTCTGAAAGAACGTTGAGATTCAGGCCGGGTGATACTTCTGTGATGTAGTCTGATATTTCATTGGTGCTGTCCAGATAGATATTATCGTCAAAAAGCTCCCCAACGGACACGGACGGGGTTAGTTCAATACGGTATTTTGCGAAGGAGGTCTGCGGTGGGAATAAAAGCAAGAGCAAAAAGACTAACCCTGATACAAACCATAATTTATGTATGGCGACTGCTGATTTTATGGTCATTTGTCTTCCTCATTCAAGGTTCATGTTTCAGGGTTCAGGGTTCAGGGTTCAAGGCTGAAGGATTAAAGCTCAATGCTGGAAGCTGAAAGCTGAAAGCGCGAGGCTCTGCCTCGTTAGGGTACCACAATCGTATCATTTGGTCTCAAAAGGATATTCTGTTCAACGTCCTTTCCGGATATAAACTCCTTATAATTGAAAAGGAGGCGTTCCTCCATTCCTCCTTCCCTGCGGATAATCAGGATATTTTTGGTGTCAGCCCATTCAGTAAACCCACCTGCAGTGGAAAGTGCCTGGAGGACGGTCATACCTGCTACAAGAGGGTATGAGCCGGGTGTATTCAGCTTGCCGATTGTGTAGATGCGGCGACTGCGGCTCGCCTTAACAATCACGGTAACGTTAGGGTTGCTTACATATTTTTTGAGTTTTTGTGAGATGGTCTGCTTGAGGCCCTCTACCGTCTTGCCCTGGGCTATGATCTCACCTATCAACGGGAAAGCAATTCTGCCGTCAGCCATCACAGTTACGTCCCTGGTGAGGGCCTCTTCCCTCCAGACATGGATATTGAGGTCGTCGTTGGGACCTATCAGATATGCAGGCGGTTCTGGTTGTGCTATCGATGGTCTTATTAATAAGCTAAAACTCAACACCAGTGCAAATAATAAAAATAGTGTAGATTTCATCTTCTGGGTTACCTCCACTCCTGTTTGAAAAACGATATTTGCCCTATAGAAGAAAACCTGAAATTACCCAAGTCAATTGAAATAAACACATGGCGCAGGGCGTAGGGCGCAAGGTGCAAGGCAGAAATACAGTTTTCGATAGCCTTTTTCTTAGGCCCTGTGCCTTGAGCCTTGTGCCACGTCTTTTATTCTCTCAATGTCCAGTTGGTTCATTTTATAAAAGAGCGTCTTATAGCTGATTTTGAGCATTCTGGCCGCATGCCTCTTGTTCCAGCCGGTCAGGTTTAGCGCACGCCTGATTGCCTTTTTTTCGATATATTCGGTTGCCTCTCCCTTCAAGCTCTTGAGAGGTTTCAGCATATCAGGTTCACTACCAGGTATTACTTGCTCTGACTCACCAAAAGGCCCTGAAATTACTTCCATGGGTGGAGACAGGCCATTCTCCTGCATATTATCCAGGAATTCAGCTTTCAACTTTTCAGGGTCATCTCCTACCATCGACCTCAAGATTGTGCTCGACAGTTCCCTCACATTCCCGGGCCAGTGGTAAGCCGC
>CAZENC010000637.1:0-1613 GCA_964513115.1 uncultured Desulfobacteraceae bacterium
CGGTTTGAGCGGCGGACGGTGGCTAGCCTCCGGGCGCCACCTCCGACCCGACAGGAGGATCGAAACAGGCATTATTCTTCTGAAGCATGGACGAACTAGGAACCCGCCCTGCAATCGAAAGAGCAGATGTCGGAAACTCTCGGCCTAAACGGAAGAAGACATTAATGTTATGCCGCCTCTGAAGGCCCGAACGGTTCCCTGAGAAGGGATTAAATGATAGGACTGCAGGACGAGAGACGAGTGAATATTAGACCGGCAAAACAATTGTGGTTGCCCTTTGAAATAAAGGGCGGATTGTTCACATCGAAAGCCGACACCGCCAGTCCGGTCGAAGATGGACAGCTTATGGAGAAGGTGGTTGACAGAGATAACCTGTTGAAAGCCCTCCGTAATGTGAAGCGGAACGGAGGCTCCCCTGGAATTGATGGTATGACGGTGGAAGAGTTGCCCGCATACCTGAAAAGGAGATGGCCGAAGATCCGCAGGCAGTTGCTAAGCGGGGAATATACTCCTGCCCCTGTAAGACGAGTAGAAATACCCAAACCCGGAGGTGGAATACGACAGCTGGGTATTCCAACCGTGCTGGATCGATTTATCCAGCAAGCATTGTTGCAAGTATTGCAGCAAGAGTGGGATGCGACCTTTTCCAGGTTCAGTTATGGATTCAGGCCTAAGAGGAGCGCCCACCAGGCCATAAGACAATCCCAGAGATATCTCAAAAAAGGGTACCGATGGGTAGTTGACATGGACCTTGAAAAGTTTTTCGACCGAGTAAATCACGATAAGCTGATGAGCGAGGTTCGGAAGCGTGTGTCAGATAGGCGGGTGTATATATTGATCCTGCGATTTTTGCGATCTGGAGTGGAGCATGAAGGGAAGCTTCTTATAACGGAAATGGGAACTCCGCAAGGAGGGCCGTTGTCGCCGTTATTGGCAAACCTGATGCTTGATAATGTGGATCGCGAGCTTGAGCGTCGGGGCCATCGGTTTGTGCGTTATGCGGATGACTGTAACATCTATGTCAAAAGCAAACGTGCCGGATCGAGGGTTCTGCGAAGTATCAGCCGATTTCTGAGCTGTCATTTAAAGCTCTCAGTTAATGAGGCAAAAAGTGCTGTTGATCGGCCATGGAAGCGTCAGTTTCTGGGGTTTACCTTCAGCTCTCGACTGAACAGACGCATCAGTTCCAAATCGATTAAACGTTTCAAGAACAGGATTAGAGAAATCACCTGCCGGGTTCGAGGGAGGCGCATTGAGGTAATCGTGAAGGAGCTTCGTCAGTTCATACAAGGCTGGCAGGCATATTTTAATTTCACGGAGGTGCGTTCAATCCTGAAAGAACTTGATTCCTGGGTTAAGCGACGTCTTCGGTGCTACCTCTGGAAGCAATGGGGCCGCCGAGGATATCGGGAACTCCTGAAACGTGGAGTAAGCAGAGACCTTGCATGGAATACAGCAAAATCGGCACATGGTCCATGGCGTCTGAGCCGCAGTCCGGGTTTAGCCTTTGCACTAACGGCGAAGTATTTTGCAAGTCTAGGGTTGCCAAGGCTGTTTGTTAAATTGACTTAATCAACCGAACAGCCGTGGTACGTGATCCGTATGCCGGGTGG
>CAZENC010000638.1:0-1611 GCA_964513115.1 uncultured Desulfobacteraceae bacterium
AATCATAAATGACCAGATAATGGGGAAAATCCCCGTTTGGCAGAGCATATTTCCCTTGGCTTAGGGAAAATATGGTTGTTTTTTTTCGAACCCCTTATTTCTTCAAACGGAGATGAGGGGTTTTAATTTGAATTGATAAAATGAGGCATTAAGTGGAAGAAGGGGAAGCGGTAAAGCTGATCTTATCGGCCCGAAAAAGGGCCCAAATCACGGGCGGTATACTCTTGGGGTGTATTACCCTGGCCGGCGTGATGGGATGGATCTTCTGGAAATGGTATGCGTTGGTCATAGGTGTCGCGGCAGGACTGTTGATTAATTTTGCCTATTCAATATGGCAGGTAAGGCAGATGTCAAGGCTAACAGGTTTGACTCCCGATAAGCAGGAAATGCTTCTAAAGAAAAACACCGAATAGTCTGGCTGGCCAAAAGCCATCGTTACCTTCAGAAAGCCAGAAATTTTGAACGTTTACTAAATTTCCATTCTTTTAGTCTGCCTCATGCCGAGACAGAACCCTGCTAAATGGTCTTAAAAGGAGGGTGTAAATTGTGAATGACGAAGCGATAAGAAAAAAGACTCAGGAAACTGCAAAAAAACTTTTCGGTAAGGGTGCCCAGATGAAGACCCCTTATTTGAGGTGGAAAGAATTTGACAGGGATCTGGCCAACGATTTTTCCATGTTTATAACAGGCAATCTCTACTCGCGATCCGTCCTGACACTACCCGAAAGACAGATGGCAGCATGTGCCGTGCTCGCTGCGATACGTGCCGGTGATGAGTTAAGGCTCCACGTGAATGCCGCCCTGAATGTAGGCTGCGATCCCAGGAAACTGGCGGAAATTTTCTTTCAGGTTGCAACCTATGCAGGAATGCCTGCTGTTAACGAGGCACTTGATGTCTATCGGGACGTTCTCAAGGAGAGGGGAGAATGGCCGATTAAATAATAGTATTTATGTCTATGCCATCCAAACCGATTCAAGAAAAATGCCTTCGTAATCGATCATCAATTTCGGCTTATTGGTTTTCAAGTCCCATGAAACAAAGCAGGCCAGAATATCAGAGAGTGTTTCATCTCCCATGCCCAATTGGGCTGCAATAACTTCCTTGGCCTTTCTGACAGTGTCACAAATTACCTTGTCAAGTTTTATGGAGGTGTTGGTATCTTTCAAATGGGGAGATGATTGAAGCTGTTCCACAGCTTCTTCCCAGTGAATGCCGTTGATTTTGTGACGCAACACATATGCGTTTCCCCTGTCCTGGATGACCAGTAAAGAAGGGTTTGCCGTCAACCGGGCGTTTCGGGCCCTGGCACCGGGCATTTCTGATGTTATACGTTCCAGAAGCCCCCTCTTTTTCTCCAGGTCCGGCAGTTGTCTCGCTTGAACCCGTTCGAAAATAAAAGCTTCACCGTCTATCCTGATTTCTTTGAGACGGGTGGGGTCAAAGCCGAGATCCATTAGATCGCCTATGGTAAGTGTATGGTTCGGACTGAGATCTTGCTTATCCAACCAGGTCATAAGACTGGGCCTGCTATAATTGGATAGCGACTCAATGATTGCTGCGGGACGCTTTTTTAAATCCTCGGGAAGACGTAGCCATAACTCCCTGTCTCC
>CAZENC010000639.1:0-1609 GCA_964513115.1 uncultured Desulfobacteraceae bacterium
GCACTTGTACAGGAAGACACATCAGCCCTGGACATACCTGAAGAGGCCTTTTAAGCGGTATCTTATTGATGGTTGCCGGATTGGGGAAGGCCGGAGTCCGGGAGTTAAAAGCGCTCAGGGTTGTGATTTCTCGATTACCGCACGGGCTGTTTTCTCCAACACCTGAACGGCGAAAATCAGGGTCTTGAACCGTTCGTCTTTGGTCTGTCCGTGATAGTAGCGGTAGTATATCTGCTGGGCGATCACTGCCAGTCGGAACAGGCCGAAGCAGTAATAAAAATCAAAATTATCGACGGGCCGGCCCGATTTCTCGACGTAGCGTTGAAGCATCTCTTCCCTGCTCGGTGCCCCCTCCAAGTTGGTAGGGACCGTACGAATCGCCTGAACATCGGGCGGCCTCTAAAAATGCTGCCACTCCGGTTAGGGTTGGCCCTTCTCCTTCCCTTATTTCATCCGCCTTGTCTGTATTATCCATTCGTCCGCCCCTCAATTTCAGTGTGGATATTGTTTGATGTAAGGTAAAACGCCTCTACAAATTCCAGAACAAAGCAGGCATATTGGTCTACAGTAACTCTCCTTCTGGCAAACTTCCTCCGCTTAAGGTACCAGTCCTGAAGCATTGCCTTGATGGCGCCCGCGGCAATCTGGTGGTCCCTCGATACGAAAACGCCTTTCTCCTGCCCCTCTTTCAGGATAGCCGCGAATATCTTCTCCGTGTACAGCTCGCTTAGCAAAGCCTTTTCCCGTTCCGATCCAGTCAGGTTCTTGGTTTCCATATAAGAAAAGTAAAACCACGGCTGCATGACTTCGCTTAAATAAAGGTGCGTGCGTATAGCCATTCGAAGTTTTGCAGCCGGCTCTACTTCAGCCTGGATGTGTTCCTCCAGGACTCGCCTGGTAATTGTCCTGCCCTGTCGCTGAAGCATATCCAGGAGTTTTTCCTTGCTTGAAAAATAGGAATAAAGGGCCCCCATGCTGAGACCTGTCTCATGACTTAAATCTCGCATGCTCATGGCCTGAAAACCTTTTTTGTTACTGATTTTGAGGGTGGCGTCAAAGATTCTTTCAAGGTTCTTGACGACTGTCTTTTCCTTTTTGACCTTTATCTTTTTCCGATTCTCTACAAAGCTCTCCCTGCAGATATCCTGCTTCGACACCTGAACCTGTTGTTGAAACTCCTCGTAATTCATCTTACACTCTTTCCTTCAAACTCCCGCAGAATTCTCCTCGCGATCGATATCTTATGGACTTCGTCAACCCCATCATAAATACGGGCGGCCCGTTCATCCCTTTAAAAAAATGCGAGAATCGTATCATCGGTCATAAGTTCCGGAGTCATATCCACGAAAGACCGCTTTAAAAACTCGGGCTCAAGGGGAATGAGTTCCTTTCAACAAATTCATCCATCATTTCTAATATCGGTTGCACTTTTTCTTATGCTTCAAAATCCATGGCGCTCTCCTTTAATATCTTCCATAGTGGTTCACTGACATTTTTTTGTCCGCCTATTTATTCGACTGACTATTATCCTAATTGAGCAAATGCCCAATTAGGATATTACAATTTCGCTTGCGGCTACCTGTACGTAATCAATCCTTCTTCATTCTGG
>CAZENC010000640.1:0-1606 GCA_964513115.1 uncultured Desulfobacteraceae bacterium
TCGTAAAAAGCTCCGCTATGCCGACCGTCGGCATTGTAATGGAAAGTAACTTGCGCTTTTAGCAAATTTGTTCTTTTATTGCTTTGGCGCATCGGGCAATAAAGACCGACATGACTTTGATGCTCCGTGCTCGTTAAAAAGCCTGGTCAGAAGGTCCAGTGGCTGTAATATTGGTGACAAAGTGCCCTTTTTGGGTATAGATCCCGTTTGAAAGTTTACAAATCAACCATACCTTCAGCCTGATGTGTCCTCAAAAAACTATATTGGAGGACGCTATGAACAAAGCAAAAAAGAAAAAGCGCAAAAACAATGGCAAATATCATAACAGTTTATCACAACTTGAACAAATCAATCTTCACGCTGCTGGAATAGATATCGGCGCTGAAGAACATTACGTTGCTGTTCCTCAAGGCCGAGACACTGAAGGAGAAGATATTCGACACTTTAATACTTTTACTGTTGATCTCTTCAGTTTAGCCGACTGGTTAAAAAAATGTAAAGTCGATACCGTGGCCATGGAATCTACCAGTGTTTACTGGATTCCACTGTTTGAAATCCTCGATTCTCAGGGCTTTGATGTCAAACTGGTTAATCCACGATTCATCAAGAATGCCCCGGGACGAAAAACGGATGTCCTGGATTGTCAGTGGATTCAGCAGCTCCATACATATGGACTTCTTCAGGGATCTTTTCGCCCTGATGATCAGATTTGTGAACTACGCAGCTATTTGAGACAACGGTCGATGCTGATATCATATGCCTCACACCATATTCAACATATGCAGAAAGCCCTGGAACAAATGAACATTAAACTTAATCATGTCATTACCGATATTACCGGCGCTACCGGCATAGCTATAATCAGGGCGATCATCGCCGGTGAACGCAACCCCGTTAAGTTAGCCCGGATGCGTGATCCCCGCTGTAAAAATGATGAAAGCACAATTGCCAAGTCATTACAGGGAAACTGGCGATCAGAACACATCTTTGCCTTACGGCAAGCCGTGGAGCTTTACGATTTTTACAAAAACCAGATCATCGCATGTGAATCCCGTATCCAACAGCACCTTGAAACCTTTGGCGATCGCAGTGACGGGAAACCATTACCGAAACCTCCGGTTAAATCCGGCGGATGCCGTAACAAATTTCATTTTGATGCCAGAACATATCTGTACCGAATGACAGGAGTTGATGTGACCAGAATAGAGGGCATTGATACGCCCACTGCATTAACCATAATAAGTGAAACAGGTATCGGCATGAACAAATGGCCGACTGACAAGCACTTTGCTTCATGGCTTGCCTTATGTCCAGGCAGCAAGATATCAGGCGGAAAGGTTTTAAGCTCCAGAAGCAGGCCTTGTGCTAACCGTGCTGCACATGCCTTTCGCCTGGCCGCATATAGTCTCCATAAAAGTAACTCGGCCCTTGGAGCTTTTTTGAGGAGGAAAAAATCTCATTTGGGTTCCCCAAAGGCCATTACTGCAACTGCCCATAAGATTGCCCGTATATTTTACAATATGCTCAAAAATGGCACCGAATACGTTGATCTTGGGCAAGACTATTACGAACGATGTTACAGAGATCGCATGATTACCAATTTAAA
>CAZENC010000641.1:0-1600 GCA_964513115.1 uncultured Desulfobacteraceae bacterium
CCAGGCAGATGGCTTCTGCTGCATCTTCCACATAGAGGAATTCCCTGGAGGCCTTACCCGTCCCCCAGACCTCAACTATCGTTGAGGGTGATGCGTGATGCGTGTCGCCTGACAAGCTGTCGGTTTTGATGCCAATTTTGGAAAGCAGGTCAACTATATCCGCATCATCTAATTTGGTTACGTCATAGTTTTGCATTGGATACTTTTGTAAATCTTTTCTCATACCTTCAAAATCACCATTTTGTACGCACTTTCCAAGATGCATTTTCCTTATCAGGGCGGGGATGACGTGGGAAGACTCAAAGTCAAAGTTGTCCCCTGGTCCGTACAGATTCACCGGGAGCAGATAGATGCAATTGAATCCATACTGGCGGCGGTAGGCCTGTGCCTGGACCAGGAGCATTTTTTTGGCCAAACCGTAAGGGGCATTGGTCTCTTCCGGATAGCCGTTCCAGAGGTCTTCTTCTTTGAACGGTACTGGGGTGAACTTCGGATAGGCGCAGATAGTGCCCAGGGCCACGAATTTATCGATTCCCCTGAGATGGCCTTCATGGATGAGCTGGATTCCCATCATGGCATTGTCGTAAAAGAACCGCCCCGGATTTTCCCTATTGGCCCCTATCCCTCCCACCACTGCGGCAAGATGAATGACAATATTCGGCTGTGCGTCTTGATAGGCCCTTTTGACAGCCTCGATCTGGACCAGGTCGTAATCCTTGATTTCCGGGACAAATATATCGTTGCAGCCCCGCTCCCGCAGTTTCTTCACAACAAAAGTACCAAGAAAGCCGGCACCACCCGTGACTAAGACGCGCTTATGTTGCCAAAAGCCCATGGTTCAATTAGTCAAGGGTAAGTCTAAGCGTTATTATGTGTTGTGTGGTATGTTTTGGGTGTTGCGTTATCATGTATTGATCCTTTCTTTTGAGGTTTTCACAATCCTTGTTATTATGTTTACTAACGCAAGAATTTCCGAAAATAACATTTCTTTTTTAATAAAAGATGACAAATATCCTGATTTATCAAGTAACCGTAACCAGTAATCCGTCTCTCTCGCCTCTTTGGATGCAATGGCCATTTTTGAGAGAAAATCCTTTTTGCTTTGGGCAGCTTGCGCCTCGTGTACATTTGCACCAATTGATGTTCCAGATTTCAGTAATTGCTTAGATAAGGTATATTCTTTCTTGCCGATTAAGAACTTGTATGCTTCTATGATCAACAGCGCAAATTCGAATGTCCGTTCGTCTATCTTTTTGAAATTATCCAATAGCTATTTTCCACGCAAAACTCAACACATATAATGTAAAACTTAAATATGCAGCTTAAAAACCTTTGCTTATTTTTTCATACAATGAAACATCATGGTTAGTATAGGCAAAGCCTTTCTTCTTACAGGCCGCTATCCCCTCACCGAGGGGTTCCAGGCCGGACATCTTCATGTCGTAATCCATCATTATCTTGATAAGCTCTTCAAAGGTGGTCCTGGGTTCCCAGCCGAGTTTTTCCCGCGCCTTGGTTATATCCGCCTGGAGGTATTCCACGTCCGTCGGTCTGAAGTAGCGGGGGTCTATCTCTATAACCACATCGCCAGGTTTTACGT
>CAZENC010000642.1:0-1596 GCA_964513115.1 uncultured Desulfobacteraceae bacterium
TCAAAGACCCTGATGACCTTTTCCGTATAGTCTTTGTCTGCGCCATGTGGATGACCGGTTTTGATGTCCCCTGCTGCTCGACTATCTATCTCGACAAGCCCATGCGCAACCATACCCTGATGCAGACCATTGCGCGGGCCAACCGTGTCTTCCGGGACAAGGTAAACGGCCTGATCGTCGATTATGTTGGTGTCTTTCGCAACTTGCAGAAGGCGTTAGCCATTTATGGAGGTGGCTCTGGAGGCGGTTTGAAGGAGGGCGACACACCGGTTAAAGACAAATCGGCCTTGGTGGACCAACTAAAGCAGGCAATTACCGAGGCAACGACCTTCTGTGTAAAAAAGGGGATAAATTTAGACGCCATCCAGGATTCTGAGGGCTTTGAACAGATAAAACTGCTTGATAATGCTGTTGACGCCATTTTGGTCAACGATAATTCCAAAAGAGACTATCTCTTGCTTGAAACCAATGTGAACAAGCTCTATAAAGCAATCCTTCCTGATCCGGCAGCAAAGGACCTGTTTCCAAAATGCATTCTCTTTGATGTTATTGCTCAGAAAATCCGTTCTTTAGCTTCACCTGCTGATATCTCAGGTGTTATGGGAGAGGTGGAGAAACTCCTCGACGATTCGATTGCCGCTGAGGGATATGTAATCCGGGAGCCGTCAGCCTCTTATGGTGCGGATAATCTTGTGGACTTGAGTAAAGTCGATTTTGAAGCGCTTAAGGCCAGGTTCGAGCAGGGACAAAAGCGTACTGAGGCAGAAAAACTCAAGGGGAAAATAAGTAGCAAGCTTAAAAAGATGGTTCGTCTCAACCGCACCCGAATGGATTATCTGGAGCGCTTCCAAAGGATGATCGAGGAATATAACGCTGGAAGTATAAACATTGATGAATTTTTTAAACGGCTTCTTTCCTTTGCGCAGGGCCTGAATGAAGAGGAAAAACGGGGCATTTCAGAACAGCTCACAGAAGAGGAACTTGCCATATTTGATCTTTTGACCAGGCCGGAAATATCCCTCACAAAAGTAGAGGAACGGCAAGTCAAAAAGGTAGGCAGGGAACTCCTTGAAATCCTCAAACGCGAGAAACTGGTGCTTGATTGGCGTAAGCGCCAGCAGTCAAGGGCGCAGGTCCGTGTGACCATTGAGGATATCTTTGATCGCGGATTGCCGCAGGTGTATACCCCTGAGTTATATAAGAAAAAATGCGATGCCATGTATCAGCACGTCTATGAGTCGTATTATGGGGCCGGAAAGAGTGTATATTCCTTTGCGGTTTGATATGTGGTTTAAGAAAAGGGAAAATGGGGATAGATACCCGTGTTGCTAATCTCTACAACCTGACCGAAGAAGAATATTCCTTGATTCTAAGCGAATTAAAAGCGACAGATCCCTTTTGCTTAGCAATTAAAGGAGGCGGATTGGGCTTATAAACGATGATACCAGGATTTAGGGATGCGTCTATACAGGCTGAAAGAAAAGGAGGTTAATGGCAAATGAATGATTCAAATAAGCTGCCTGCAAGATGCATGAAATGCGCCAGGTCAAAGATATCAGGCATACATCAAAAGTGCAATTTCTGTATGGAGCTGGA
>CAZENC010000643.1:0-1591 GCA_964513115.1 uncultured Desulfobacteraceae bacterium
GAGGTCGGGGGATAAAGGGGAGATACCCGGTAATAATTAAGTGCCCCGGTAAGTGCACCGGGCTGGGACCAGGCCTTAACATATGTCCGGCGAATCTCCTCTGTCATCACCCATTTACTTCCCCATTTGAACAAAGCATTAGTCAACCACGTATAGTTATTATCCGACAGTATCTTTTCCGCTTCTGGAGAACGCAGGGTGAGCATATACTGACTAGCCTTCTGTTGATTGGGATTGTTCAATAATTCCCGGGCGAACACTGCCGGATGCGGCGCGTTTATGATAATTAATTTTTCCAGGCATTCAGGGTGGCGGATCGCAAATGACCAGGCAACTGCCCCTCCCCAGTCGTGGCCAACCAGAATAAATTTCTTATGACCAAGATATTCGGCTAAAGCCCGCAAATCTTCAATCAGATCCTTGATCTGATAATGTTCAGGCCCAGCCGGTTTTGAGGACAAATTATAGCCGCGCATGTCAGGGGCCACAGCCTCGTGATCTTTACCGAAATCCACCAGATGGCTTTCCCATGCCCCCCAGAATTCGGGAAAACCATGGACGAACATGATTAATTTCCCTTGGCCGACGCTCACGTAGTGAAGCCGGATTCCGTTAACCTCTGCATAGTTGCTGCGAGTATTCATTTAACTTACCTTTAATCCTTCTTTCGGGCGTTAGCACAAAGTACCTTTTCACTCAATGACTGAATCCAGTTCCTGCTTTATCCCTTCTGCAAGCCAGTGCCTGATGAGTGTTTGATAGGGAATCGACTTCATGGTGGACAGCTTCTTGATAGCCATGATTTGAAGGGGATCGACCTTGATCGTCACATTTTTCAATTTCCTTTTCCGTTTTCCCAAAAGGATTTCCTGACGCAACCCTTCATCAAGAACCAGATCCGCCGGGTCATCAATAACCTCTTCTAAAATATCCCGATCCTCATAATCCTTGATCCAGGCCTTCTGTTTCTTAACCCTTTTCATCTCACATCACCTGTGCTTCTTATAGTATCTTATTTCTGCCCGGCCCATATCCCAACCGGTGATGGGCCTGGCAACACTCCCGGATTTGAGTTCAAAAACAATGGTCAGATACCTTCCCTCCAGTGTCTGGCCAAAAACCGCATAGTGTCCCTTTTCCGTTTTTCTAAAAATCGGATTTTTGGCAAAAACTTCTTCCGCTTCTTCAGGCTCAATACCTTGACCAAGCTGAAGATGTAAAGCATTCCCTTCGTCCCATTCAAAACCAGAAATCCTCACAATCGGGCTCCTGAGAAAAAGTCCTACATAGTATTACCAAAATACTTAGGAATGTCAACCTTGTCTGCAAGGAAATAATAGTTGATTGATTTCGATCACAGACTCATCAACCATCACTCACACGAACAGGAAACTGTAAAACGAAAGGGCGTCCCGTTTTTCCCATCTTAAAATGCCCATTTTGCCACCAAAATTGCCCTTCTAAGCGTTATTTCAGGCAGGTTTTCAGCTGATTAACCTGTAATTTCAAATTGTTGTCTCGGCGACCCCAGCCAAAATAGTACCCGCTCTAAAATCTTAAGCATCAAGGGATCTCTGAGTTCCTTCAATTT
>CAZENC010000644.1:0-1586 GCA_964513115.1 uncultured Desulfobacteraceae bacterium
AATCCTCAGGACTATCGTTCAAATCTTTAAATACATCATTCTCATCATTTATTTCGTCATCCCATTCAGAATCAAGATCATTTCCATTTTCTTGTTCATCCGTATTTTGATCATTATCATCACACATTGTTTTTCTCCTTATTTTGTAAATATTATAAAAAATATGAATAACAATATTGCTGTTATAAAAGCTGCAAAGAGATACTTTGTGCCATTTTTTATTTTTTTAGATTATGCAACCTTTTTTCTGTAAATTGGCAATTCAAGGTTCTCTTCGTCATTATCATTTTCAAGAGTTATATATTTTCGTCCAACAATCCATCCTTCATGAATTTCCTGTAATACCGCTGTGATCAATCTTAAGCATGATTCCTGATTTGGAAAAATGCCGACAACACGGGTACGTCGCCGAATTTCTTTATTTACACGTTCCAATGGATTGACCGTTCTAAGTTTTTTCCAGTAGTTTCTCGGAAATGAAAATACTGTCAGCCCCTCTTCAATATTTTCTTCCAACCATCTGGAAAATTCAGGCGCTGATTCCTTATATGCTTCTGTAAATTTCTGACTCAATGATAAGGCGGTTTCTCTATTCATTGCATTGAAAATGTTACTCATTACTTGAGCAATCTCTTTACGCATTGACACTTTTGTTGCATAGCCCTGTGCATTTTGAGACATGTGGAACTGACATCGCTGCCAGGGAACCGAAGGAAAAACACTCATACGAGCGGCTTTAAGTCCCTGGTGATCGTCACTAATGAATAACTTTACGCCCGATAAACCACGCTCTGAGAGCTTTTTAAGCAAGGTGCGCCAATGAACCTGGGCTTCCGATAAAAGTGCTTCTATGCCCAGTATCTCGCGCTTTCCAGTCCGTTTATTGACTCCGATAGCCACAAGTACGGCCATATCCCGAATCATACCACCATAACGGACCTTCTCGTAAAGAGCATCAAAGTAAACAAATGGATATACATTCTCCAACGGTCTGTTTCTAAACGCCTCCAATGTTTCATCTAATTCTTTGGATAAGCGACTCACCTGGCCCGAGCTCACCTCAAAACCACACAACTGTTCCGTAATCTTTGTTACTTTGCGTGTCGACACTCCCATCACATACATCTCGGCCACTGCCAGCTTTAGAGCCCGCTCCGAACGGCATCCACGTTCAAGGCTCTGAGGATAAAACTTCAGCCCTCTCACTTGAGGAATTGACAGCTCGAGCTTGCCAACCCCTGTTTGATAACCTTTCGCCTTGAACCCGTTCGCATGACCTCGTCTTTCAGATGTACGCTCGTAAGGCCCCGCCCCCAAGAACTCGCTCCGCTCTATTGTCATCGCCTCGTTAAACAATCGTTCTAATGCCTCTCTAAAAATCTTCGGCCCCTCTGAAATTAATACTTCCATTATTGATCCAAATAACTTATCTTTCTGCTGGTTCATGGGTTCTCTCCTTATTTAATGGTTTCGGTACCTTAAATATAAGAGAATCCTTGAACCAATTTTACAGAAAAGAATTTACACAAACTTTAATGTTATTTAGGTTTTTATTAGTTGAAAAGTCAGGATATAATTTAAGACAT
>CAZENC010000645.1:0-540 GCA_964513115.1 uncultured Desulfobacteraceae bacterium
AGCCTCCGCGTGGCGGGGCTGATCGCGGGCGAGACCTCGGTGCGCTTCATCCTGGCGGCGGCTTCTGACGTGCGCCTGAGTGTCTTCGACCTCCAGGGTCGCGAGATTGCGCGCCTGCACGACAGCTTCGCGGACAGCGGCGAGCATGTCGCAACCTGGCAGCCGCGCACCACGCTGGCCCCGGGCGTGTACTTCGCGCAGCTCACGGCAGGCGGGGTGACGCGCGTGCGGCGCGTGCTCGTGATGAGATGACGGCACGGCGACGGTTCCCCCGAGTGATTCCCCAAGGCCCCCTCTTCCTCTGAGGGTTCCCCGATGGTATCATTCACTCGCATCCCTATCGATGGAACATGGACCCGTCAAGGGCCGCCATAGCGAGGCGAGTGGTGCGGGGGAAATACCCCCTGGGAACATCGCATCTTCAGCGTCCTTCATCGTTAGGCACTAGCCCCACACAACTCGCATCCCAGGCCGGATGGGTTCAAGAAACCCGCGGGCACCGAGCCCCGAAGGAGGCGAGTCATGCGGCATCTCATGTGT
>CAZENC010000645.1:550-1578 GCA_964513115.1 uncultured Desulfobacteraceae bacterium
GGGGTCTGGCGATGACCGCGTCGGCAGACGTCTACATTGTGACTCCCGATGGAACTGGCGATTTCCTCACGATTCAAGATGCCATAGCTGCGGTGATGGACGGCGATGTGATCGAGCTCACCGATGGCACGTTCCGGGGAGATGGTAACCGCGACATCGACTTCATGGGCAAAGCCATCAGCGTCCATTCGCAGAGTCTGGACCCGGAAAGCTGTATCATCGACTGTGAAGGAAGCTATGAAGAACCCCACCGGGGGTTCAGTTTCGTCTCGGGTGAAGGACCCGATTCCTACGTGGGAAGCGTGACCGTCATGAATGGATACGCCCGCCACGGGCCCTGGCCGGAGGGCAACGGCGGCGGTGTGTTCTGCCTTTCTTCCTCCCCCGTTGTCAACGAGTGCATCTTCTCGAACAACCGCGCGGAGTGGTCCGGCGGTGGCATGTGGTACGGGGAAGGTGCCGCGCCCGAGATGAACTACTGCACCTTCGAGGGCAATTCCGCGCCCGGTGGGGGCGGTGGCCTCGCAGGGCTCAACGGAGGTCCGTCGTTCTTCATCGGTCTCGAGTTCGTCGACAATCATTCCCACGGCGAATACGGCGCCGGCGGCGGGATGTACCTCGAAAACACGGCACCCGTGCTGAACGACTTCACCTTTCGCAACAACTCCGCCGATTACGGTGGGGGGCTGTGCTGCCTTCTGGGCTCCGACGTCTACCTCACCGGCACGTTCGACGGCAATGAAGCCTTTGGAGACTATGGTGGGCTCGGTGGCGGAATCCTCTTTTCCGATTGCGCCCCGGCAGTTGCGGTCAGCACCATGGTTCACAATTGGGCGGAGCAGTACGGCGGGGGGATGTACTGCCACGCTGCGGCTGTCGAGATCGACGGGTGCACGTTCTCGGAGAACGCTACCGGACTTCTCGGCAGTGGCGTCTACTGCGAGGTTGGATCAGAGATCGCGATCAGAAACGCCATCATCGCCTTTGGCGCCGAGCCGCCGGCCCAGGCCGTGGCCTGCGATGGTACC
>CAZENC010000646.1:0-1575 GCA_964513115.1 uncultured Desulfobacteraceae bacterium
AGGCAGGAGATATCTCCCGGTTTCCAACTGTAGGGAAATACTCTTCCTATTGCCGATGTGTAAAGAGTGAGTGGCTATCCAACAATAAAAAGAAGGGGGAAGGTAATTTAAAGAACGGTAATAAATATCTTTCATGGGCCGAGGAGGCTGTCCAAGAACTCAGCAAAGCTGTTATTTCGAGACCCGCAATGCGGGATAAACTCCGCGAGAAATCTTATTGTATTGAAAATAAGCCAGTTTTAGATTTGTCCCGGAGCCTGCCCTGAGCGTAAACATTAAGATTCCTCGCTTTGCTTGGAATGACAGAAGTGAAGGGGTCGAAATGACATAAAAACCTATTTTCGGACTGGCTCATATAGGCCAACGGCTCCCCTGGACCTATCTTCGAAACGGATGGGGAGAGGACCTACTTCCTGACAACCCTGCATATTCATCCGGAGTCCAAGGTCAGTGAGCAAGTTGGTGAGCGAGTTGAAGCTGTTGAAGGATTAAATCATGCAGAATTCAACACGCTTGTCCCAAGTCTGTCCCAAGTCTGTCCCGCGCAGCAAGTGTCATTTTAAAAGCAAGAAATAGTATTGATATGGCTACACTGATGTTAACGCTCAATCAGAAAAACAGAACCCGGTTTCGCAATCAGTTTATCAATCCATTGATCAAAACCGGATTGATCGAATTAACCATTCCGGATAAGCCCACAAGCAGCAAGCAAAAATATAAGACTACTATAAAAGGTTTTAAGATAATTGACGAAATAAAGAAGAAAAAAACATGAAACGGTACCCAGTATACAAAGACTGCGGCATTGAGTGAATCGGGGCAAGGATAAAGTAGGTTATGGAATCAAATTCACGAAATATTTCTATAGATATGACCCGCACCTTTCACCACAACTGGTCTCGGCCTGGAAGGCGAGGCTCAAATCCGTTGAAGTGGAGGAGACCTCCGAGATAGAAGTTGAGCAAAGATCAATCAGCCTGGAAAAGCCACTTCGAACTGCTGGATATCATGAAAAAAGTTTTATCCGGGACATCTTGATCAGCTTTCTGCACGTTCTGCATGAATGTAATATACAAATTTACATTAGAATTGTAATTTTACATTGCAATTTTACAAAATACCTGTATATTTACATTATGAAAAAAGATCATATAAAGCGATTACTCAAGGCTCCCGAACGCTCCTTCTTCCTTTTCGGCCCACGTGGAGTTGGGAAGACTACATGGCTGAGAAGTGTCTTTCCTGACACTTCCTTTTTTGATCTTCTTGATCCCTCTCTGAGCCTGGAATTTTCTCAAAAGCCTGGCAACCTTGAAGCGCTGGTTGGAAAAAAGCCGGAGGATTCCTGGGTAGTTATTGACGAGATTCAAAAAATACCCGATCTTCTCGATGAGGTTCACCGTTTAATGGAAACAAGGGGATGGAGGTTCGCATTATGTGGTTCATCAGCCAGAAAGTTACGCCGTCGTGGAACGAACCTTTTAGGAGGACGGGCCATTACCCGCAACCTGGATGCCTTCTCCTATAAAGAGATTGGTGAATCTTTTGATGTTGACTTTTCACTCCAATGGGGAT
>CAZENC010000647.1:0-1567 GCA_964513115.1 uncultured Desulfobacteraceae bacterium
CCGACCATCTCGGCCCCATACAACCGGGCCACAATAATGCTGAATACAAGCCCCAGGGCTGTGGCGATGACCCGTGCCGAGAGTGCCCAGGCCGAGCCGGTGAGGATTTCCGAGAAACGCTCGTCGAAAACAAGATTGTGTGTTTTGTGTTTTATAAAATTGATCATTTTTCAGGGATGCATTTATTTGTTGGGTATTACTCACCTCCAGAAAGAATTGTTCCCTGTATAAACAAAATAGACCACCTGTACCTTGTTAAATCGGAAAAACGCCATTTTCTTCCCAATGAGGTTATCAGACAATTGTGCCGAATTTTTTCAAACAGTTATAATCTGGGGTGATTGCGTCAGTATAAAAATCGAGCCCGAAGGCAGACACCATGTTAAGAATTTTCCTTACCTGATCGTTGGATAAATGGTTTTCCCATTTTGATAGTTGTTGAATATCTGCGGTTTTCAGATCACTTGACGCGGTCCTGCTCGGTTTAGTGACGTATTCCATATTTTTTTTTGAACAAACAATTCCACACATATCGGCGATATGGTTTATGCTGATTGTCTTGTCCATCATCAATTTTTCATAGGGTACCAGCAGCCACCTGCTTTTTTGAGGAGAAATTAGGGGAATATAGTTATCAAGACACCAGATAGTTGCAAGCGTCTCTTCCTGAGTTTCAATTCTCTCTATTTTTTTGATGATATTTCCATCAATGCAGTCAATATTTTCGGCTTCACATATTATTTTTTCCTTTTTCGGACATATATCATGACCAAGAGAGGTGTCATTATATCCATAATATCCTGACCGGAGTTGAGAGGCGATCACCGCACAGGGATGTCTGATCAATAAGATGATTTGTTTGACATTAAATTTTTCAGATAGCCAGGGCAACAACCGATTAACCCGAATAAACTTGACAATCAGTTTGTGGCTCAGAATTGCTTTTTTGAGATTTTTCATTCCTTCAAAACGGGCAGAGGAAACCTTTCCAGTGAAGACCTTTTCCAAGTATTTTTCTCCTGAAAGCCAAGTTTTTCCTGCGGGAAGATGTGTGCGGCCCTGAAAGCCAGAGCGCGCGGCCTCCGGAAATCGTACGGGGTGAAGGGGTTCAAAAATCATTGCATACCCAGGCGTTGCGCTCAAAACTTCCGCCAGCCACGTTGTCCCGGACCTAGGGGTGCCGGCCACCACAATCGTATCCCGCAGTTTATAGTCTTTTATTTGAAAAATGATCTTATTGAGTTTGACTAAATTAGTCCGCAAAAAGCTTTTCAAAGGCGTACCCAATTGAGGCAAATACGATGGAGGTTGTACTACAGTGCTCAAATATTTAGTTCCTCTAAGTATACTCGCACGTAAGGTTTCGAGCTCATTAGTTATTGGCTTGTTCGCTTTTGGGCTAGGGGGAGTTGTCCCAGCTTCATCTAAACATGTGGTTAAGTGGCTGATGTATATACCTTAAAAATTTTATCCTTGATTAACGCATTTCAGCATGCTGTTCTAGCCAAGGACCTCTACAAAAACTAGATTATTCTCCTCTCTTCCAGATAGGCTATGATCTTTTTAG
>CAZENC010000648.1:0-1557 GCA_964513115.1 uncultured Desulfobacteraceae bacterium
GAGCGTGAAATTGGCTTTGTTTGGGTTTGTTTTCTCGCTGCCCAAAAATGCGGAAATCTTCATAATCAACTTTTATATAGGCACTTGCGTTCATTTGCCTCCACCACAAATTGGCTTTGTTTTTTCAAATCGACTATTAGCCACAAGACCACGAAACCACAAAGTTTCATAAGAAATAAGGCAAAAGAAAAAAGTTAAAAGGTAAAATTGTTCATTCTTAATTCCAAATTCATTATACGATATATGAATTCGTTAAGTATTATACGAATCAGCACATAAAATGTCTGAAGAATTCTAAAAGAATCTCCATGACTCATCACTGGATAGAGGTTCGTATTGTAGATAGCACAGACAGTATGAGAATTCTGCTAAACCGTTGTTGACTAAAGGGATGGGGTAATGACTGATATATTGACAGTTACAGGGCGGGAGATAAAATCAGGGCTCAATTTCAATAAGGGGTAGGCAGCCAAACGCACTGCCATCGGTCTGGGCTTTCGTAAAAGCTTTCATAAGGGCTTCCATATATTCTTTGATCGTCATCCATCTGCCGATCTTCCCATAAGGACAATGCTCGGTTATCTGAATTCGAACATCCCATCAACATCGCTATAAGACATAGGATTAAAATTATCGGAATCTTCATCACATCTCCAATCCGGGATTTTCTATTATTTTCAGAGACAATGCTACACCAACAATAAGGATTTGTCAATACTATCTATTAGAGTACGATATTTCACACTATTTGCATATTCCAACATGATTTGGGGCGATTTCATCGTTCTCTACCACTTTTTATCCTCCTATAAAATGATAGAAAAACGCTAAACGACCCTCATAAAATTCACATAGTAAAGCTCAAAATCTTGTATAGGCATAGTTTGTGTGTCTTCACTTAAGATCAACCTTTATGTTCTCACAGGATTAGTATCGGCTTATAAACGAAGCGGTATAAGGAGAAATTGCGGAGATACTATATACATTTAAGCGCCGGGCGGCAGCCGGGCTTGATGACGATGAGGTATTCAACTTTGTGCTTGTTGTCCTGGGGACTCCTGACGGAGAACAACGCGAGCAACTCTTTGAAGTCGTTGCGAATCACGGCCTCTACTTCTCTAATCGATCCGCATCAAGCCGATCCTTGTCTCGGCCCGTCGCGCGTTTGTTTTGTCCAACAAGACTTGCAACATGTCTTTGTAATCGCTGTTGAGCATAGTCCTGCCCTCTCAAAGACCACAGTTCGGCGGTCAGTTCCCAAATCATACCCAGGCGCTCCGCCGGTGAAGCATCCACGAAATCATCGTCTTCGTCGCTTAGTTTTCTTAATCTGGCCCGGTCTTTCTGAAGTCTAATCATCTTTGTATTATACCATAAGCAAGCAGCTTGTGCTAATTAAACCACTCGTCTTTTGCGTCAAAAGGTGGGATGCAGACATTTATTATTCGCATTTTTCCGATAGCTCGGTGGCGGCAGCCAGGCTTTATTAAGATGGCGGTGAAAGGCTCGACCGGTATTTTCTCACCGTCGAGTTCCATCTGGCCGGAACCTTCGAGG
>CAZENC010000649.1:0-1548 GCA_964513115.1 uncultured Desulfobacteraceae bacterium
GTAGCCGGGCGCAATGGACAGCAGTGTCACCATGACCACTGTTTTCATCCGGCCAGCTTCACCGCCGTGCCGGTAGCAGTGGCGGCCACGACCAGGGCCTGTCCCCTTTCCGAGACCTCCACGTCAAAGCTGATTCCCAGAACCGCATCGGCGCCTGCTTCCGAGGCGACCATGGCAAGCTTGCTCTTGACGTCTGCCAACCCTTTTTCCATGAGTCCTTCTATGAACTCCCCGGCGTCGCTCCAGTTCATGGTGAGATTGTCCTTCATCCCGGTGGTAATTACCGCCGTCGCAGTAATGCACTCCAGGACGCTCTTTACTTTCTTTGTAAAAACAGAGCTTGTCGTAACCAGCTTCATAACGCCTCCAGACAATTTGATTTTGTCCAGAGCTTAATTGTTCCTCCATCCGAACTTAAGGACGCTGTGGGGGAAAACAGTATCCCTTGATGCATTTTTTCCGGAGGGTTGGGAAAATGGAAGTGACGAGAGATGGGTGTCAGGTATCAGCGCAGGCCATGTCTAATTTGGTCTCAAGGAATGTTGATAAGCTGGAGACACTTTTTCCTAATTCACAAAAAGTTATTGTTTGCAAAAGGGGCTGTTTTATGGTCCTATTTGCAAATTGTAATTTTAAAAGCAGGCCACTCATGCCAAAAGAGAAACCACAAAAATCGCCTGATTTGGCCACCTGGATCGATTCCAGGCAGTCGCAGGGCCTCTATTTTTTCCACCGTCAGGATGGCTTGAAAACCTTGCAAGTCACTGAACTGGCCTTTAAGAAAGCCGCGGCAAGGTTATCCAAGAAGAAAAGAATTGCACGAATTCATGGAGGCTTCTTTATCATCATCCCCCTGGAGTATGCCGTTACAGGAATCCTGCCTGCCGAGTGGTTTATAGCCGATTTGATGGACTATATAGGACAACCCTTTTATGTGGGGCTCCTGAGTGCGGCGGCACTTCAAGGAGCAGCCCATCAACAGCCTCAACAATTTCATGTGGTGACGACCGGTCCCATGCGAGATATGCGATCGAACGGACTTGCCATCCGTTTTTTTTCAAAGTCAAGATTTGCCGATGTATCGTTAACCCAGGTAAAAGTTCAAACGGGACATATCCCCATTTCCACACCTGAGGCCACTGCCCTTGACCTCATACGTTATTCGAGGCGTATCGGCGGTCTGGATCGGGTATTGACGGTCTTGCAGGAGTTAGGCGAAGGAATGGATCCGGGAAATCTGGCAGAGGCCGCAAAAACGGATGGAAAAATAGCCTACGCTCAGCGTCTGGGATTTTTATTGGAGAAGGCCGGTTTTTCAGATCTGACCCATAAGCTGTTTCAATGGGTGTATAAGAAAAACCCTTTACCCGTCAAATTGGAACGCTCAATGCCGACCCTGGGATCTAAGAAGGACGAACGCTGGAAGATCCTTGTCAACATCGATGTTGAGGGTGATTTATGATCCCAAAGGCGGACATCGTGGCATGGCGGCAGATAGCGCCCTGGGGTTCGGATGCCCAGGTTGAACAGGATCTGATCATGAGCAGG
>CAZENC010000650.1:0-1547 GCA_964513115.1 uncultured Desulfobacteraceae bacterium
GCTCACTGGGAAAAGGAGGGGTAAACGGCCTGATTTGGGGCACAGCCATAGCCCTGATCGCATGGTATGTCTGGGCCTATGTCACCTATATTGTTGGCACCAAGCTTCTTCCCGAACCCCAGACCAGAGCAAATTACGGTGAATTGCTACGAACGATCGGCTTTTCCAGCTCCCCCGGTTTGATTCGGATCCTGGGTGTTATCCCCGGTCTGGCAGGGCTGGTCTTTTTAATCGCCGGTATCTGGATGTTAGTGGCCATGGTTGTCGCAGTAAGACAGGCCCTTGACTACAAAAGTACATTTCGCACGGTAGGTGTCTGTTTGATCGGCTGGATCATTCAAGCGCTAATCATTGCATTGTTTTTTTCCATATTTGGGGGTTTTGAGAAGCCAGCCTAAATCGTAATTAACCGACCGGTATAATAAAAGAAAAGGTAGCCCCTTTCCCATCTCCCTCACTCTCAGCCCGGATTTGGCCGCCATGAAGTTCAACAAGTTTCTTGACCAAAGAAAGACCCAATCCAGTGCCTTGATATTTTTTTTTCACTGACCCATCTGCTTGTTCAAAGGTATTAAAGATACGAGCTTGATCTTCTGGTTTGATGCCGATACCAGTGTCAGATACACTGACTTCGATTGCGGATTGTTTTTCTTCTCCTTTTAATTCTGAATTTCGAATGCCGAATCCCGAAATCGGTTTTGCGGCGAGAGTAATCGAGCCGCCTTCTGGTGTAAATTTCACTGCATTTGAGAGCAGATTGTATAGAATCTTCTTGAGCTTGCGCTCATCCGCCCATATAGCTTTTGACGTGCTGTCAAAGTTAGTAGAAAGTTGTATCTGTATACCATGCTTTATAGCCTTCTCCTTGACCATAATAAGGCTGTTATCCAGAACTGCTCTTACGTCCACATTGGAGGGTTCCAACTCTGACTTCCCCGCCTCCACCTTAGAAAGGTCAAGGATATCATTGATCAAAGAGAGCAAATGTCTGCTGCTTTCAAGCACGTCATTTAGATATTCTTCTTGTACTTCGTTCAAGTCTCCAAAGTTCTTGTCCACAAGCAGTTCGGTAAAACCGATGATATGATTCAAAGGCGTACGGAGTTCGTGGCTCATGTTGGCCAGAAATTCGCTCTTGGCTTGGTTGGCCGCCTCTGCGGACTCTTTTGACTCCTGTAATTCTGCTTCGGCTTTTTTTCTCTCAGCGATCTCAGCACGTAATTCCTCATTGGCCTTCGCAATATAAGCAGTGCGATTCTCCACCCTTCTTTCCAATTCCTCATTTACTTTCTGTAAGGCCTTTTCTACTCGCTTTCGTTCTTCTATTTCCTCATTCAGTTTTATATTCGCCTTCGTCAATTCGGTAGTTCGTTCCTCTACCTTTTTTTCCATGTTAGAGTATATATCAAGAAAACTCCTTGTTGAGGCTTCATTCTCTTCCCTGGTGATACGAAGGTCATTTGTCAAATGTTTAGTTTGCGATTCTAAAAGCAAGATCTTTTTTTCCAGTTCTCCTATGTATTTATCTTTAGGTTTTTTCATAAATT
>CAZENC010000651.1:0-1542 GCA_964513115.1 uncultured Desulfobacteraceae bacterium
CGGGGCTGAGGGTTTGACTACTGCTATGATTGCGAACTTTAAAAAACCCGAAAAACTTATAACTACCAAACGGAACCTTGAAAAGGGGTCATCCATTAAAGGGTACGTCAAGAGAAAAAACACCTCTCCCTAAAAAAAATCTCTTTTTTTTCTTGGTTCCACACTGCTTACCAGCACGGCTCTGTTTAACCCTCCAATTCGCGCCCGCTATTTCTCACGATTCGGTTCTCGGTCAGGTTTTCTATCCGTATCCTCATAGATACAGATAGATTCTGATCCGCACCAGTCATCCATCGGGATCAAGGCCGGTGTGCCTTAGGCAGAATGCTTAACGCACGGCCCCTGGTCTGTTTGACAGACCCCAGAAAATCGTCGGTTCCATGCCATGTTCAATGGGATGTATGACAAATCTTATGGTTTTTAGCCAACCCTTTTGTGACTCACGGCATAGGCGAAGCAGAATAGAAAAACAACAGCCGTCTGTTAGTTGCGTGCAGCAGATACCAATCAAATCTTGTGGTTAAATACCAACCCCTTTCCTGGTTCACTGCTGCACGCATGCTCAACGGCTAACCAAACAGCTTACCTTCATTATAGGCCACTTGATCACGCATGACATAATACGATGCCCTGGCCAGTTTATTGCTCAGGGCCTTAATTGCGACTATTTTATTCGTCTTGGCCATTTTGCGCTGATAAAATCTTTGCGCTTCCTGACTGAATCGAATGGCAAAGTTCGCTGCCTCTACATACGCCCAGGACAGGTATCTATTGCCATTTTTCCTGTTGTTTTCACCCTTTTTCTTCCCGTTGGAAAGCTTTTCGCTTTTTACACATCGACAGTAAGATGAGTAATTCCCAACCTTGGAAAAGCGGCTTATATCTCCAACTTCCAGCATAATGGTGAAGCCCAGAATATTTCCAATTCCTGGAAGGGTCTTCAATAACCGGAACTCTTTACGCAGTTTGATCTGAGACATCAGTGCTTTTTCAATCTCTCTAATGGTTTTCGTCAAAAATTGAATCACAGCAATATTACTCTTTGCGGTCAACACCAGGTAAGGTGAATCAAATAAAGCTTCGGCATCTTCCTCCTTGAGCTTTTTGATATCCCCGCCTGACATTTTAAGTGAAAGATTCCTCGCTATCGCACTCTGAAGGCTTAAGATCTGAGAGGTCCTGTGCCTCACAAATAGGAGCCTTCTGCGCAAAAGATCCCTTATTGGCCGCTCTTGTTTTGGATAGATATATCCCTCGGGCAATATGTTTAAACGTTTCATGTGGGCCAACCAAAATGAGTCCCATTTGTCGTCCGTATGTTTCAGCCCCTCATATTGCTTTATGGCTGATGGGTTAGCTAAATTGACTTTGTACCCCTCTTGCTCTAACCCGTCTACTAACCAATACCAATTATAGGTTGATTCTACCACAACCGCTTCAAGGTTCTCCTTAAATGGTTCTAAAGCCACCAAAATTTGATTTATACTGTTAGCCATTCTCTTGCCATAAAGCCTTTGATCTTGATCATCAATAACACCAATG
>CAZENC010000652.1:0-1541 GCA_964513115.1 uncultured Desulfobacteraceae bacterium
TTTCTCCTGAAAAAGTCGAAGAATACTGCAAAAAAGGCCAGGTCCCTGATGTAGTGATACCTATTGATTTTGCGGGTATACCAGCCGACCTTCCACGGCTAAAGGATTTGTCGGAAAGTTATGGGTTTAAAATAATTGAAGATGCTGCCCACGCTATTGGATCCACATACCACTATGGGAAAAAGGAATATGCATGCGGATCATGCGCCCATACTGATATGGCCGTTTTTTCTTTCCATCCCGTTAAGACTATTACCACGGGTGAGGGCGGAGCTATCTTGACAAACAATGGCCAACTTGCCGAAAAACTTAGACTCCTGGCAAACCATGGCATAGAAAGAAATCCATTAAAGTTTTCGAACCCGAAATCCCAAATCCCGAATACTAAGTCACCTCCGGCCTGGTACCATGAAATGCATGTGCTGGGGTTTAACGGCAGAATAACGGATATCCAGTGTGCTTTAGGCATATCGCAGCTTAAACGAATAGATATGTTTAAAGCCAGAAGACAAGAAATTGCAAGAAGATATAATCAAGCTTTCGCAGACTTAGCAGAGAAGCAGATCGTTATGCTTCCACCCTGGCCTAAAGGTACTGACCCATGTTTTCACCTTTATACTCTAAGGCTCGGTTCGAATTGCAATATCGGTCGTGATGACCTGTTTGATAAACTTAGAGAAAAGGGAATATACAGCCAGGTTCACTACATTCCCATTTATCGACAGCCATTTTATCAGGATTCATATTTTTTGAAAATTGAACGATTCCCAGAGGCAGAAAAGTATTTTGCTACGTGTTTAAGCCTTCCGCTATTTCCTGATATGGATGACGAAACTTTCCATTACATCATAAAATCTGTTCGTAATTTACTTGAGTAAATCTATTTGAGTGGGGTGGCAATGTTAAACGACAAAGTGATATTAATAACTGGCGGCACCGGTTCATTCGGTAAGAAATGCACCGAGATCATTCTAAAACGATACAAGCCCAAAAAGCTCATCATATTCAGTCGGGACGAGTTGAAGCAGTGGGAGATGGCTCAAAAATTCCCGAGTTCAGCATATAATTGCATGCGCTATTTCATCGGGGATGTTCGAGACAAGGAGCGTTTGAACAGGGCCTTGCAGGGTGTTGACTATGTCATCCATTCGGCTGCTTTGAAACAGGTCCCGACTTTGGAATATAATCCTTTTGAGGCAGTCAAAACAAATATAATCGGTGCCCAAAACGTCATCAATGTGGCTATAGATCAAGGCGTGATAAAAGTTATTGCCCTTAGCACAGATAAGGCGGCGAATCCGATAAATCTTTATGGTGCCACAAAACTCTGTTCAGATAAACTGTTTATCGCTGGCAATTCATATACCAGGCGCAACGAGACCATATTCAGTGTAGTTCGTTATGGAAATGTCGTAGGCAGCAGGGGGAGTGTCATTCCGCTTTTTCTGAAACAGCGTGAGAAAGGCATTTTGTCTATTACCGATCTTAACATGACTCGCTTCTGGATTACTCTCGAACAAGGAGTCAATTTCGTTCTTAAG
>CAZENC010000653.1:0-1532 GCA_964513115.1 uncultured Desulfobacteraceae bacterium
TCAGACAAGGTTCTACGGTTACCACAAGAATGGTGTTGTTCAGCCGGTAGTTCCGCAAAACCGAACCTGCATTTCTAAGTGCCAGGATTTCAGCGTGAGCGGTGGGGTCGTTCAGAGCTATCGGCTGATTATGGGCCTTTGCCACGATCTGGCCGTCTGAACCGGCCAGCACGGCGCCCACAGGGACCTCTCCTTTTGTCAGGCCTCTTTCAGCCTCCTTGAGCGCCTCTTTCATTAAATGATAGAGATCAGGATACATTAATAAAACATATTTACACATTCTTCCATTTTCCGTCAACATGATAGTTTTGGGTGGATACAAATCTACCTTCAAGTTTGAATATTCATTAACATAGAGGTGTTTTTTGAAGGATTCCTGACCACCAGCAAGGTATTAGATGCAAGACACCGAGGAGCAACGACTGAGGCGTATAAGCGATACGCTGCAAGGAGGAGGGACCGAAGGTAACGCAGCAGATGATGCCTTGATGGCTGATCAGGGGTAAAATGAAATTACTTGCCGTCTAAAGCAAATCTTTATATACTAAAATATGCATGCCCAAAGGAGAGGGCTTTGATTCACCCCTAAAAGGCTATAATCAAGAATAATTTTGCGAGTGTAAAGTGACTAAAGTCAAGGATTCTGAAATTAAAATGGATTGGTCCGCAAACGTAAACAAACAACAGATTGCTAAGATTATCGAACTATTGATTCTAAAAAAGACTGAAATCAGAGTTCGAATAAAGGGGCAGCAGAATCCTTTTAGATCAAAATTTATCAAATTAAGCTCAAGATCCGGTGATAACTACTCCAAAACCCCTGAAAATCAGCCTGCCCTGATAATGGAAAAAGTCTTTCCGGAGCAGGGAAATAGTCTTGTTGAAACATCCCCGAATGTCTTGATTGAGTGCGTTTTGGGTGAAGTACAATTGCGCTTTAACAGCCGATACTTGGGAATAAGCAGTGATTATCCCTATTTTGGTATTATAATAGAACTCCCTGACTCCCTCGAAATAAAAGAACAACGAAGGGATGACAGAATTACCCCGAAAATGCCTGATTTTATTTCCGTTGAGTTCAGTTTGGGAGATAAAACAGGAAAAAAACAGTCATATGAGCTGGATATTTTTGACTGTTCAAGACACGGCCTGGGTCTTCTGGTTACGGATAAAAATATCGAGCTGCTCCGCATGTTAAAGCCAGGCGATAAGATAAAGGACATAACATTCTACGCAACATGGACCATGATCCAGGTAGATGCCGTGGTAAAGCATAGAAGTAAAATTGAAAGCGGAAAACATAAAGGCCAGTACGTCATTGGTGTCGAATCGAGCGATATCATTGAGAATTGCAAGCCGACGGATTCCGAAGGCACAGGGCACAAGGCGCCTGCAAATCATGACAGCTCCGGGTAACCCGAACCTTCCAAAACCTTGGATCCTGGGTCTTTCACCCTGCGTTACGGTCTGGCGATTTCAGTCAAGGCGACAAGGCCTAGAAATCTACTGATCATGTCTTTGCAGAGTCCTGT
>CAZENC010000654.1:0-1526 GCA_964513115.1 uncultured Desulfobacteraceae bacterium
CCTATAAAGGCAGCTACAGAGGACATATTAATAATTACCCCACCACCCGTTTTTTTCATTGCTCCAATAGCGTATTTTGTACCTAAAAATACGCCATCTAAATTGATGCTCATAAGCCTGCGCCACTCTTCTAATGAAACATCTTCAATGCTTTTGCCCAAAAAGACCCCCGCGTTATTCACGAGAACATCCAGTTTACCGAACTCATCCAAGGTCTTCTTGATTACCTCAGCCGAATCATGTTCACTAGCGACATCGTGTTTTATAAATATAGCCTCCCCACCTTTGCTTCTTATTTCTCCAACTACTGCCTCCCCCTTAACCTCATCGATGTCGGTAACTACGACCTTAGCTCCTTCCTGAGCTAATAGCAAAGCTGATGCTCTACCCAATCCACTAGCCCCACCAGTTATAATTACTACTTTGTCTTTAACGCGATCCATTTCACCTCCTATTCATAAGATTACAAAACATTTTGACTGCTTCCTTAGTGAAGCTCCCCGCGCTTCCGCGCGGGGCATCTTCACATCTTCTGCGGAACCCGCCGAAGCAGATCCGCCTTCGCCAAGGCTATGGCGGATACCCTTTTCGCATTCATCCCCGCCCTTCCGGACGGGGCTTTCTGCGAAGGCGGGTAAAGAACTCGTCATTGATATGACAATCAACTTCCCTGACTTGGATTTCGGGTTTAAGATTCTTTTTTATGGTCTCAAAAAGAACACTATCTGCTTCCCTATCAACAAATTTATCATCAATCGGGTCAATAATAGTAAGGCCCTTCAATGGAATTATTACTGCCGTCGGACCTTTTGCTTTATTTAATTTTGCGGCTACAACCTCACCTATTTCCGCCTCATCCTCCTTCTGAACCCTCAAAGTGAATGTGGAAGGACCATGGCGATGAGCGTAATGTTTCCGTAATCGTCCGGGTATCTTGTCCGCGGAGTCATAAATTATCTGATTCAAGTGACCGGG
The DNA here is from genome assembly GCA_964513115.1 of uncultured Desulfobacteraceae bacterium. Taxonomy (GTDB): domain Bacteria; phylum Desulfobacterota; class DSM-4660; order Desulfatiglandales; family Desulfatiglandaceae; genus JAFDHL01. The sequence goes on from CAZENC010000654.1 coordinate 976, forward strand.
GGCGACTAATTGTGGTATCCCTTTGAGGCCGTCCGTTTCCAAGCGTGTTGGGCCGGCATCATTCCATGCCTGATACATGTGGCCGACCACCTCATCTGGGCAAAGGTCAAAAACGTTGCTAACTATCCCCTGCTCGATCAGCTCCTCCTAGTACGCTGATACCTACAAGCGGCCTTCCCTCTCGATTTGGTTTTTCAATGCTCACCTTCCCCATTATTGCCCCTGCCGCTTGAGCCAAAACACTTTCAGTTATACTGTTTAAACCGACAATATCAGCGACCGAAGGCATCATAACAATATCGCTGGTGCCAATAAAGGGTCGGGTATTCCCTGAAGCCACCGTGGAAACCATTACCTTGGGCACACCGAACGGCAGCGACTTCATGATGGTCGTGCCTACACTTGTCCCCATAGTACCACCCAGGGAAAGAACACCGTCCAGCTTGCCCGACTGGCGAAGATGCTGATGGGGACGTAAATATTGAATTTATTAATTAGCCCAGTCCCCTTTTCATACATCATCAGATCAACAGAGGGATTTCTGTTTCTTC
>CAZENC010000655.1:0-1526 GCA_964513115.1 uncultured Desulfobacteraceae bacterium
ACAATTTCGCTGATACGCTGAGCGGGAACGCCGATCTCCTTTGCCAAGCGATACTGACTTAACCCCATTGGCTTGAGGAACTCTTCCAGAAGGATCTCGCCGGGGGTTACTGGTTTAAGCTTATTCATCTTGATTCACCTCAATGGTAGTCTACGATCTCAACATCTTCTGCGCCCGCTTCCTCCCAACGAAAGCATACGCGCCATTGATCGTTGATACGAATGCTGTACTGGCCCGAACGGTCGCCTTTGAGTGCTTCAAGGCGATTCCCGGGCGGTACCCTCAAATCATCCAGTCGGCCGGCAATTTCAAGTTGTCTCAACTTCCGGCGTGCCGCCGCTGCAATATTCACAAAACGTCTTACGCGGATGCCCTTTGAGATCGCTTCGGTGTCGGCACATTTAAATGATTTGATCATTTTTGTATATTAATGCATCACGTGATTAACGTCAAGCGTGATTATGAGGCCCAACACCCGGGCTGAGAGGTTCGAATGAAACGAGCATCATTCTCCAGCCCGTTATAAGGAATTGATTTTTCGTGTCATTTATTATATTGACAAAACCCGCTATAAAGTGTACATTATGTACAATAGTTACGTTTGGTATAATTAAACTCTCTACCCGCCTGGGAGGTGACTGAAATGTTAAGAAAAATCAGTACTGCAGACGCCAGAAAAAAATTGGCTAATATCGTTAATAGGGTTGCTTTCGGAAAAGAGGTTTTCGTCCTCACAAGGCGTGGTGAGGCGCTTGCCGCCCTGGTGTCGGTCGAAGACCTGAAACTGCTCCAAGAGATAGAGGAGCGTATGGACCTGGACGACGCATGGCAGGCCCGGGCAGAATCGGAAGAAACAGTCTCCTGGGAGGAACTCAAAAAGGAGCTTGAACTGTGACCTTCCGTATAGAATTCACCAAATCTGCGGCTGAATGTTTTTAATGGATTTAAGGCAAAAAGCTATATTTTTTTAGTTTAACAACAAAATATCCAATATGTCAATATTATTAATGATATCAATAAAATAAACATTTTATTTTGAAACATCGGAACTGAAAATAGCTTTATTTTGTTACAATTATGCGGGATATGTTTCTGATACATAATTACAAACCCGTAGATATTTTTTTATCGCACTGAAATATGTGCAATATATGTGCTGTGGAAGCACAAGACAGGGCGGTAACGAGTTAATCCCTTGTTTTAACTTGCGGATTATGGTTTTCCTGGTAAAATTGACTGGTTGTTAAAGCACATCCCGATGGCGGGAGGAGGACGGGGATTGAGTATTAAGGAAAACGAAAAGCGAACTTACAGAAAGAGGGTCAGTGCCGGTGATCTGGTCTCTTTTCATGTGGCAGTCAAACAGACCGATCTCTGGGTAAGCGCCGAATCAAACCTCGAGCAGGAGACCAGGGACCTGGTCTTTGATTGCAGGCAAAAGCTTGAATCCTATGTCACTGCTCACCCTGAGTTTGCTACCTCACTCTCGCCCTGGCCGGATGATCCTTATGCGCCTTCCATGGTAA
>CAZENC010000656.1:0-1516 GCA_964513115.1 uncultured Desulfobacteraceae bacterium
TAAATTCATGGTTGATGGTTTCGAGATAGGGATGCACCGTCTGGATCAACTCAGATCCCCCGGCAGCAGCATTGCCTAGGATAAACAATCGTGTTCCCAATCGAAAGAGACCGTCCGGTCCTTTCTCAAGTACATCGAGATCGGTCAACGTATGCAGCATGTTGAATACCGTACTTTTATTCAGACCAAGACTCTTGACGATTTCATTGAATCCAAAGGGACGTTTCGCTTCCGCCATCAGCGCTAAAATTGAAAAGCATTTGTCAATGGCCGGCACCCGTTTATAATTCAGTGACATGTTGCCCCTTTGGTTTTATTTATCCATAAATTTAATCAAAAGAAACCATGATTCCCCTCCCTCATTATCTACAGGGAGAACCAATGGTCTCTATATCAACCAAATTATTTTCCTTTGTCAAGAAAAAAAGACAAAGTATCCTGAGAATTCTGTGAATTACATTACTTGCTTCAACTAACTTCTTTTCAGTCAATCGGCAAAAGGATTTCTCTCAATTTTCTTTACTCTTTCTGACTATAATTCTTTCTTCTTCAGGAATAGGAGGCGGAACAGGTTCGCCGGAAATCTCCTTCACCGCACCAAAACGAGGAGGCTGTATTGTTACTGGGCGGTTGGGAAACTGGGATATTCATTGCCAAATTTGGCAAGCCTTTTCGGTATGACTGGTCGAGGAGTCGGGTATAGTGAAAATGAGGCGGTTAAACAAGGGCTGTTGGAGTTCCTGGATTCCTTAAAAATGGCGGCTTGATTGCAAAGCTGTAAATCGCCATTTTTTTATGCAACATTAAGGTTAATCGTTGCCTATTCCTCTAACTCGGGTTCGAATGAAGGTGGGTGAGATATTAGCGCTTCGGTTAAAACAAAAGCTGCTTGTAGTGCCGATGTAGGGCAAAGCGGAAAGCATTCTTTGCAGTCCCAGCACTCCTTTGCTGCTATCTCCGGAACGAAACTGATCTCTTTTCTTGTTCCTCTGTCAACAAATCCAACAGCGTACTTCTTCTTGACCTCAGCGCAGTATCTTACACATAGACCACAATGAATGCAAAATGAGGCCTCTTTTTCAAAACGGTCTCTGTCTGCGCCATACTCTTTAGCCAGATCCAGTAATGCCACGGAATCCGGCGCATGAGCCATCAATAGCTCTAAGATCATTTTGCGAATTCTATCTACTTTCTCAGATCTGGTTCTTACGACCAAATCTTTTTCTACCGGGTAAAGGCAGGCAGCAACGAGTCTTGTCCAGCCGCGACTTTCGATTTCTACTGTGCAAATTCGGCAAGCCCCATAAGGTTCTAATTTCTCGTGGTGGCAAAGTGTGGGAATAGATATCCCTGCACTTTGTGCTGCCTCCAAAATGGTCATCCCTTCGGTAGCTTTAACTTCTCTTCCGTCAATCTGTAAAAGGATTTCACTCATTTTTTTTGCTCTTTCTGACTATAGTTCTTTGTTCTTCAGGAATAGGAGGCGGAACAGGCTCGCCGGAAATCTTCTTCACCG
>CAZENC010000657.1:0-1505 GCA_964513115.1 uncultured Desulfobacteraceae bacterium
CACCTGGTACAGGGACTTTCACCCTGCTAGTCACGTGCCATGCCTGGCACACACGACGAATTCAGCGGCAGCAGGGGCTGGAGCCAAGCGAAAGCCCCTGCTGTCCGCTGAAATGACAGGTTCGACGTATTCTTTTGTTTGCATTAAATTCAGGTCACAGCTTTCATCTATACCGTGGACTGGATTATAGTTTTCCTAGTTCATCCAATAACTTCAGAACCCTCAGAGACTCAGCTATTCCTGTAGTGCCGCTCATTGCCATATTAACGGAAATAGTTTCCAATATTTCCTCTTTAGTAGCTCCAGCTTCTAAGGCCCTCATAGTTTGACCGACAATACAATTAACACATCTTGCTCTGAGTGCTATCCCCAACGCCATTAGGCGTTTGATCTTAGTACTAAGTGCTCCGTCTTTATACACCTCATCCCATTTTGCAGATTCGTGAATCATCAAATTTGGTAGTTCTTGGTTCAATTTTCCAAGATATTTCAACCGTTCTTCGTTGACTTCCAATTGGCTTTCCATGATCACCTTCTCCTTTCTGTTGGTTTCTATCTCTTGAAATTGCTTACCCTCTCTTTGGTCAAGTTGAATATTTGGCTGACTTTATTAAATGCTTCAGGGACTTCTCGCTGTCTTATGTGAAGTGTATCATCAAGTTGTTGTCGAACGTTGCTAATCAGCCGCGCAGTTTTTTGCGTCGGTTGAATTAGCCTTGTTAGCTCGGAGCATTTGCTGTATCCACTTTGCAAATTCTATTGGTGACGATTAAAAAGCCGTGGATTGCTTTTAATGAATTTTTGAATCAACCGTTCAAGAAATGATTCGTTTCTGGAAGTTTTGACGTAGCCGTAGCCGAGCACAGTGATTAGCAACGCTCCCAAAGTGTCGACTATTAGATCCCACATTGTGTCGGTCAACCCAGAAGGATCACCGAGCATTTCTTTTTGCATGTTCATGCTGAAGAAACTATCCATACTAAATTCAAAAATTTCCCAGAGAGCGCCTATCCCAACTGCGAACAAGAAGGCAAAAAAGGCAACAAAGCCCGGTTTCATATGAACGTCAATGTCTTCTGTTTCGTTTAATACATGCACCAATAGGAAGCCAATAATCCCGAGCAAAAATCCAGAGCCAGAGTGAAGGGCTATATCCCACCACCAGAAACGGGTGTAGTATCCACGGATTTCCCCGAGGAATAGCGATGCAAAGATGAATGCAATCGCAAGTAATACAAACTCAGGAGGAATAAAGACCCGGAAGAACTTTCCCAGAAGGAAGGGGAAAAGTGTTAATATAATGATCCCAAATGTGACCACAGCTGCAAGCCACTGCTGATTCCAGGCAGCAACCACGACCTCCACAACCAAAATTGCTTGGAGAACAAAGGTCAATCGTCGATGTATCAACAGTTGTCGCATTCAGACTCCAACGGTTAACGGCCTATATGAAATTAGGAATTTTCGTAGCTTCCGTGACACCATCAAGCCTTTCATGAAGCTAA
>CAZENC010000658.1:0-1503 GCA_964513115.1 uncultured Desulfobacteraceae bacterium
ACACCATGGTCGGATAGTTGAACAGGGAACCCACGAGGAGCTTATAACTCTGGGAAGAATCTATTATAAGCTGAATAAACTGAGGGAAGAATAGAAGAAGGGAGTATTATTTCCGCTCAATGAATCGACGATACCCCACCATCCTTGAGAGAACATTAACGGCATTCTCAGGAGTCTGATAAAAGACACCGCTGTATCTCTTTCCCGATATGGGACGTACAGTCCCCTCGCCCGTGTTTGCCAAGGATACCCCAAGTACCGGCTTCTCATAAATCTCCATTAATTCCACCATGCTGGTGATGTATCTCTTCTCATATTCCTGGCTGAGGGTCTCTATCTGTTCCAGAAACTCCGGGGAAATTGAGGTATCAACCTTGCGGGTAGACCGGGTATTCAGGCGAACGAGCTCCATACGGCCCACAATGCCAAGGCTTATCACCGCATCGATTCCTTCCCATTTCAAGAGCTCTTCCACCGCCACTATGGGAACATCCAGGTCTCGAGTTCCCACCAGATCCACCGGGTTGCCTTTACTCCAGAACGGCGGAAGGTACCTGCCGATCGTTTTAACTATGCTCTCTGGAATATCTGGTACAACAAGTCCTCTCTTATTGCACTCGTCAGCGGTCACCACTCCCCATCCCCCGCCTAATGTAACAATGCCTATCCGGTTTCCCCTTGGCAACGGCAGGGAGGAAAAGCCCGCCGACAGATCCAGAAGCTCCCATGGCACTGCCACATCCAAAAGCCCTGCCTGATGGCATACGGCCCTGAATACTGAATCCTCTCCGCTCATGGAGCCCGTATGGGAAAGCGCAGCAATGCGTCCCGCTTCAGTCCGGCCCCCCTTTAAAACAATCAGCGGCTTTTTTTGATTTATCCGCTTTGCCACCTCCAAAAAATGTCTGCCGTCTGCCACACTCTCTAAGTATAGGATGATAATGCTCGTATTGGGCTCCTGCTCCATGTATTCCAGATAATCAGTACATGTGAACATGGCCTCATTACCCGATCCAACAAACACGGATACACCTATCCCCTGCTGCTCGGCCCAGTGGATAAGCTGGAGGCCCAGGTTTCCCGATTGAGATACAAAAGCCACAGATCCCTTTCTTGGCCTTGTGTGCGACCCGGTAGCGAAAAGGCTGGCATAAGGGCAGATTATACCCATAGTATTGGGGCCGACAAGCGTTATACATTTTTCCCGGCAGATATTTACAATATGTCTCTCCAGTTCCTTTCCTTCTTCATCCGTCTCACTGAATCCTGAGGTGATCAACACCACCCCTTTCACTCCCTTTTCGCCGCACTCCTCAAGAATCCCCGGGACAGTACTGGCCGGTGTTGTAATAAAGGCCAGGTCAACCGGTTCCGGAATATCCAGGACACTCCTGTATACGGGAAGTCCGCATATCAACCTGTCCTTGGGGTTCACAGGAAATACCTTCCCTCGAAAATCCCCCGCCACAATATTGCTGGTTATCAACTGTCCCCATTTTCCAA
>CAZENC010000659.1:0-1501 GCA_964513115.1 uncultured Desulfobacteraceae bacterium
GTCATGGGAGAAGTCATGACAATGTCCTTCATTGACTCAAAAGGGGAAACATTTTTCTCGGTGTCTCCTACAACGGCCAGCTGGGGCGACTTTTCTTTCAAAAAGTCCAGGGCCTCCTTTTTTTGCAAAAAGACGGTGACGTCATAAGACCTTCTTTTAAGAAGCGCTTCCACGCTGCGAGAAATTCCCTTGTCTCCTACTAGGACCAGAGCCTTTACATTTTGTCGGCTAACCATAATTGTCCTCCAGAGATGTCCATAGCTTTTGCCGGGTAAGGCTAAATAGTCTTTTTTCACCTTCATGTCAAGCGGCTTTGGATTTGGGAGATTTAGGCCTTGACAAGAAAAAAAAGTATTATAAGATTATCCCAAACAAATTCCGGGACGTGGCGCAGTCTGGAAGCGCACCTGAATGGGGTTCAGGGGGTCCGGGGTTCAAATCCCCGCGTCCCGACCAGAAAATACTAAAAAATTAAGCGGGTTAGCTTATTGGCTTTCTCGCTTATTTTTTTGTTTTACGGAGAGGGTCTGATCGTCTTAGAAAAGCTTGATCTTTACACGTAAGCCGTCTTTACCCAATTTGTCCAATGTCAAGGGGAGCCCCCAATTCAACCTAGAGGATAAGAGAATCAAGATCATTCTTGCGGTTGCTGCAGCTGTATATTCCATTTTTTCATATACTTCCATATAGTGGTTCTGCTTAGATTCATCCGCCGGCCGGCTTCGGCCTTGTTCCAATCACACTCGTCCAGGATTTCGACTAAGAGTTCCCGGGAGAGTCTTCTACCCCGAAAAGGGTTGGCTATCTTCGCATATGTTAACTTGGGTAAACTGGGAGAATAGGCCAGCTGTCGTATTTCAACGGGAAGATCGAAAATATCAATGTAAGGATCGGAGCAAAGAACAAATGCGTGTTCGATGGCGTTTTGCAGTTCACGAACGTTTCCGGGCCAGTTATAATCCATAAGAATCCTCATAGAAGACTGCATAACATCCCTTATTTGCTTTCCGGTTTTCCTGTTTTGAATCCGGACGAAATGGCTGACGAGGAGGGGGATATCCTCCTTTCTTTTCCGCAGGGGAGGAATGACAATCGGGAAGACCTTTAACCGATAATACAGGTCCTCCCGGAAATCCCCCTTTTTTACAAGGTGATAAAGATCCTTGTTCGTCGCTGCGATGATTCGGATGCCCTGAAAACATTCCTCAAATAGATCAGTTTTCTTGCCAATATCTAATAATTTCAAGTGATTCCAAAACCTCAGATAAGACTTACATCTGTAACTTAGGTTAGTTTAAGGAGAACGGAGTCAGTATTTTTCCGACCACAATATATGGGGGGCGAGTGATTTTTGAATGATCCGCTTGCCAGTAAAAGATAGCTTGCCATAATGGGCATTAGAATTTTCTTCAATGTAATTGTTGATTACAACATATAAACAAAATTTGGGTTGTTATGGTCATTCATCAGCATCTACAAAAAAAATCCAATAGACTAGACC